>CAZQUT010000107.1:0-4332 GCA_964596555.1 uncultured Thermotogae bacterium | reverse complement strand
CGCGAACGCTCGTAGTCTACGCGTATCGTGTCGCTCTCCTTAACCTGCGTAAGCAGAGTGAGCAGGCCAAGCTCGTAGTCAATCGCGTAGTCCGTGTCGCGAACGAGGAGTTTCCCGTTCAGGTACACATTCTCGCTTCCCGGTACAACCGAGAGGCCAAGGTTGAATATGTCACCGGAAACGTTGTAATCAAATGACACACGGACAGCACTATTCGCGCCGGCGAAGAAGCTACCTGGAAAGTCTAGCTCGACTATCCCTACAGTCGCGTACGTTGTCACCTTGTAACTAGTGAATTCCGGATCGGTTACCAGCCGGAACGTGCCACCGTCAATGCTAACCTCAACCGTCACCGAGCCACCCTTGATGTTCTTCTTCCCTAGGAAGTAGAAGCGGTGCTGTGTTCCACTAGTAATGGGATACGAGTCTGCATCCACGTCCAGTGTCGCATGCGTAGCAAGATTGTTGAGGAATGCCAGCTCGTACTCGCTTCCCGTAGTGAATGGGTAGAGCTTACGATCGGCGCTCGTGAGCTGATGCTCTTCGTTGTAGGTCTTGATCGCATCTTGGAGCCGCTTGCGCAGTAGATATGCCGGCTCCGACTTCAAAACTAGGGTATCTGAGGTCTCACCGACCACGGCAAAGGTGTCGGCCTTGAGCTCCTCCGACGGAGAGGCGGAGACGTCATCGTACAGATAGCCGAGGCTGTACTCGCTGAGGAGCGCACGCAGCGAATCGCTCACCACGAGAGTGAGGTCCACGATAGAGAAGTCGGCGATAAACGGAGAGGAGAGGGAGAATGCGTACAATCCGGCGATGTTCGTCCTGTACGGCTGCGCGATCCAGGGAGTTCCCGGCTGCGAAGCGGCGAAAAGGACCTGCGCATGTGCCGTGCTTCCGATGAACGTCTGTGACTCCGAGATCCCCTCAATCTGCGACACGACGCCGGTCAACGTCGTTCCATCGCGCAGGTAATCGAGACGCAGCCCCTTGAGCTTCTTGTTGTACACGGCGAACGCCTGCCCGCCAGCGAGAGAGAAATCACCGAGCACGCCCTTGAGGTGGTCGGTGTCGAGGTTGATCGTCAGCGTCTGCATACTCGCCTGCTCTTTGTCGTTGAAGTGAGCGCTGATCGTGAGAACCGACAACGCCTCGCCCTTAATGTCGACGGCAAGCGACTGGTCGAGTGACAGCTGATACGGACTCCCGCCTGCTCTTGCCAACCCGCTGGCGTCCCCGATACCATAGCTTAGCGTCCACGTCTTGCTCCCTGTAAGCGTGAGCTTGAAGTTCTCTCCCTGCTCGGTCACTGAGAAAGCGGCAAACGAAACAATAAGAAAAATGGCGATCAACATGAAGCAGATCTTCCCTAGAATGGTTCTCCGTCTTTTGTAGTCCACGTGTCCTCCTAGAAGCGAAACTCCAGCGATACGCGATGCGTGTCAGGAAAGACGTCTCTCGTGATATATGCCCAGTCTATCTGAAAGATCGAGAAACGCACCGACAGACCAAACGTTGCTCCCTGGCCATCATAACCGATTCGTGCCGCCAGACCATCGACGTACGTCTCAAACCCGGCATACAGCTTCGGAGAAGACGAGAACAACCCTGCACCTTCGACGCTCGCATTCACTCCGACGCCGCCTGACGGTGACAGGGTGAGAGCGATGCCGATGCGGGTTCGTGGCGTCCAGTCCTCCGTGTGACTGGAGAACGCGATCGGCTCGCTGTAGGCGTTCTCCACCAGCACGCCCACCCGCACGATGTCTGTAACCACAAGGAGTGCCGGGTCGAACGCCCATCCAATGATGTCGTTCGGCACAGCTGCGCGATAGACCTTGAACCGTCCTCCAATCCCGACCGGGCCAATGTTGAATCCCGTCGATACTACCCCGCCAGTGCTTGAATAACGAAGTGTCTCCTCGTTTTGCTCGATCGGTCCGGAATCGAGGTAGAGGATCGCCGCGCCGAAGTAAGGGAGGGCAAGCTGGAGCGACGCGTAATTGACCGCGTTGAACTGACGAGCAACAAGCGAAGAAAGGCTGATGTTGTGAATCCAGCCAAGACCGGCCGGGTTGTAGAAGACCGCACTTTCATCGTCGGCAAGAGCGACAAACGCGCCGCCCATCCCCGCCGCGCGTGCCGATGGCGAGAGATCAAAGATCCCGGCAACGTTTCCGTACTGGCTCGCGAAGCTCGTCAAGGTAAGGAAGGTAATTGATAACAAGAAAAGAAGGAATACTCGTTTCATCTAGTGATCACCAGCCTCCCCACCGCGGAGTTCCCTTTGTCGGTGGTGATTACGTACAGGTAGAGGCCATTTGCCAGCGACCGCCCCACATCGTCTATCAAGTTCCAAGTGTACTGCCTCCCGCTTATCGGCAGATCGACGTCGAGCACCGATACTCCGGCAACCGTGATCACGTGCAGGCGAGCCTGCGTCGTGTCGTGCAACAACCGATAGACGAACTTCGCCTCTCTGCTCACCGGATTCTCCATGAGCGCAATCGTTGGCACGTCCTCGGGCAGTGGATTCACCTGGCTGATTATCTCAGCGACCGCGTCTTGCGCGTTCAGCTTCCCGTAGCCCCAGCTTGTGTTGGGGACGCTTCCGGTGAATGTATCCTGTGTTGCCGTGTCAATCAGCACAGCCCTAATCTGATCCGTCGTCAACTGCGGGTCAACAGATAGCATCAGCGCGATCACGCCGGTAACGTGCGGTGCGGCCATACTCGTCCCCAGGTTCATCGTGTGCACCCCATCGGGGTTCGTGAGGTAGAGCGCAGACGGAGAATCCACAGAGAGCGTTGAACATATCCACTCTCCAGGCGCTGCAATATCCGGTTTCTGCCTCCCGTCCCTCGTCGGGCCGAGGCTAGAGAAGTACGACAGAGCACCGATCTGGGTGGTCGATGAGAAGTCCTGCTGGCCAGCCAGGGATGCCCACTGTGCCTTGGTGTTGAACGATCCCACGGTAATCACCTTGTTGGCGTTCCCCGGCTCGTCAACCGTGAGGAGAGAGTCACCTCCGATGATCGTACCGTCACTCGACGTGATCCAGCCATCAAATCTTCCTCCACCAGCAGCATCTGCTATGGTGATGTTCCACGGAGCGCCAGTCGTAAGTGCGCTCAGCGTGATCCGAGCTTCGTTAGCATTGTTCTCCGGGTTCGTCCCGGCGGAGGCATTATCCACGTTGACCATGCCACTGGCACTCAGGTCGTGGCCAGTTGTTCCAGTCGTGACACTGAGCGCACTTCCCATTGGAGGAGTGACGGTGATCGTGAATGCCGATCCTCCCGGATACCACAGTGCCATGTCTAGAGAATCAGATCCCGGATCGACGGAAAAGGTAGACGTGTTCCCGGAAAGCGAACGCCCAACGTGCAGCAATTCGTCCCCCTCATTTCCCGCCGAGACAACGATCGCCCGTCCTGGCCGATCGACAAGTTCGTCCAACCCCTGCTCGAACAGGCTCGTACCATCATGTGGGCCATCTTGCCCGCCGAGGCTCAGGTTGACCACTGCGGGTAGCCTCGCCTGCTCAGCCTGATCGAAAATGTAGCTCACGCCAGAGAGAATGTCGGACGTGTAGAATGGCGTCTTCACCTCGATTATCTGCGCCCCGGGGGCAACACCGATCATCCCCGCAGCAGACGCCGACCCGTCTCCCGCAGCGATTCCCATGACGTGCGTTCCGTGACCGCTGCTGTCTTCCTCGCGGACGATTCCACTGTTGGGCCCGAACCCAGCGGCGATGTCGCTCTCGATGTCCGAGCGATCATACTTGGCGCCGAACAGGCCGCTCGTCTGATCC
Source organism: uncultured Thermotogae bacterium (assembly GCA_964596555.1). Lineage (GTDB taxonomy): Bacteria > Bipolaricaulota > Bipolaricaulia > UBA7950 > UBA9294 > M55B144. The sequence continues at coordinate 515 of CAZQUT010000107.1, read as the reverse complement.
CAGATCGAGAGGATGCGTGATGACTCCTCAAACCCATCTCCATCAGAATCGTACCGAAAGTCCAGGTGCATGTAGTCAATCCCCGTATCTACAGCGCCCACGATCACGTTCTCTCCAATGTCCGATGTGGGAGGGGCGTGTACCACGTCCGCGCCGATCGCGGGAACACTCACGTCGAGCTTCGGCTCAGTCTTCCATGCCGGTTCCACGTATATCACGTTAGGTGAAGCGATCAGCGTCAGCAGCCCAGCGAGCGGAATCTTCATCCCGAGAATCGTCCCCGTGGAGACCGTTACCGGCAGGCCGAGGAAGCTCATCCCAAAGAACGGATGTCGCACCTTGACCAGAACCCCCAGCTCGTCTCCTTTACCGCCACCGGGCAGGATTGGCAGAACGATCAACCCATTGGGGCCGAAGACCTGCATGGATGGCGCGTATCCCGACAGATCTTCGATGTCACCTGTTTTTGACAGCATTTCTCGCAGTACCGGTGAGAGCTTGGCCTCCTGCCCAGC
>CAZQUT010000106.1:3232-4363 GCA_964596555.1 uncultured Thermotogae bacterium | reverse complement strand
ATCCTCTCGTCCACCGCTGGCGGGATCATCATGCTTGCGCAGCTCTATCTGAAGGATTTGCATGCAACCCCACTTGTGATCAGTCTCTTAACGAGCTTCGTTTGGATGGGTACGCTGATCGGAAGCACCGTGTGGGGGACGTTTGCCGACCGCTACTCACGGAAGCTATTGCTGCTATTGATTCTCATATCGAGTGCAGTTGCCACGGGATCCCTTGCTCTCCTCCTCCCGCCTGTGGGAGTACTCCCTGCCGTCTTCCTGCGGGTGTTAATGGTAACCGGCCTTGCACCGGTCACGATGGCGATTGTCTCCGCTGCCAGTACGACCGATCATCGAGGGAGGGACTTATCGTACTTGAGTGCATCGCGCTCAACAGGCTCAGCACTCGGGAAGATAATCGCCGGATTCCTGCTTGCTGGACTCGGCTATCGGTTAAGCTTCTTCTCGCTTGCGCTGCTGCCCATTGTTGCCTGCTTCTTTCTCCTCTTCCTTCCGCGTGCAGAGAAGGTCGGCACGAAGAAACGCCAGTCCTTGTCCACCTCACTTCGGACAGGCGGTATGAACGGCCTCTACATCAGTGGGGCACTACGTCAGATGGGAACATCCGGCGCGGCATCGCTGATCTTCGTGTATATGGCCACTCTGGGAATACCGGTGGGGATAATGGGAACGATCAACGCCACTGGGGCGGCAATCTCTGTCCTAGGGGTGCTCGTCTTTGGTCGCCTATCTGATTTTGTTGGGCGTAAAGTGATCTTTGCCTTTGGCTTCGGAATTTCCGCCCTCGTTCCGGTGATCTTCGCCTTCTCCAGAGGTGGATGGGGAATCGCGCTTGGCTACTTTATTCTCGGGATGTCATTCAGTTCGCTCTACGCCGGATCAACGTCGTACATCGGCGATCGGACACCGATGGAGAGACAAGGGACGATGTTTGGTTTGTTCAATTCAAGCCGCGGAATAGGAGGAGTGATCGGTCCGTTGATCGCCGGCGCACTCACCCCGCTTATCGGTTTTCGAAGCATGTTCCTTGTCATGGCTGGTATAGCCTCCCTCGGATTCCTGACGGTCCTTGCAAGGACTGAACGTGGAAATGGAGAGCATGCATAAGCGAAGACCCCGGATCGGTCTTCA
>CAZQUT010000106.1:0-3132 GCA_964596555.1 uncultured Thermotogae bacterium | reverse complement strand
GAAGTGTACACTTCTTATAAAGGTATGCTAGGTCATGCGGCCATCCAGCCTCGCTGGGTGGCCATTTCTATTGGTTCTAGGGAAGGAGGGTGAATGTTGACTAGAGGGCTTGTCGTAATCGGATACTTGGCTCTTGTTCTTGGCATTGGTTTCCTTGCTCGCAAGCGAGCAAGAGGAACGGCGGATGACTACTTCATTGCTTCCCGCAGCCTGCCGCCAATTGTCTTGTTCCTTACCATGGCAGCAACGAACTTCAGCGCATTCACGGTTTTCGGGTTCTCAGGCGCGGGATGGCGTATTGGGTATGCTTTCTACCCGATCATGGCTTTTGGCACTGGGTTTATGGCTCTGTCCTTCTACTTCATTGGTAGACCTGTGTGGAAACTTGGGAAGAAAAATGGGTTTGTCACTCCCCCAGAGTTCATCTTCCACCGTTTTGGAAGCACTGCTCTTCGTCTTCTGTTCTTCTCTGTGCTGACGGTGTTCACCCTGCCCTACCTGGCGATGCAGCCGATGGCAGCCGGGTACGCTCTTGAAGGGCTTCTTGGCATTCCTTACCTTGCCGGAGCGGTCCTCATCACCGCAGTGATGCTCCTGTACATGTTCTTTGGTGGGATGCGCGGAGTTGCCTGGACAGATGTCTTCCAAGGGGGAGCGCTCGTTATCCTGCTTCTCGTCGCGCTGGGAATGATTGCCGCTCCATTCGGAGGGATTGCAGCGGCGAATCGCGCTGCAGCGTCTCAAGCACCACAGTTATTCAGTCGTCCTGGAATGGGTGGCGCGCTCAGTCCGGGGATATGGCTTGGATACATGCTGCTGTGGCTTCTATGTGATCCGATGTTTCCGCAGCTCTTTCAACGTTTCTACGCTGCTCGTAACGAAAGGGCGCTCGGGCTGACGATGAGCCTATACCCGCTGATCACCGGGGTCTTGTTTCTCCTTCCGGTAGCGATCGGTGTGATTGGGCGGCTGGCGTTTCCAACCCTTCCGGCGGAGACCTCGTCGGACAAGATCCTCCCGCTCCTTCTCGGGCGCTACGTCCCTCCGTCAGTTGAGGCACTCGTCTTGACTGTGGCCCTTGCGGCCCTCATGTCCACGCTAGATTCGCAGCTTCTCACCCTCTCTTCCATGTTCACCCGCGACATAGTAGAGCCACTGTTGGGGCGCGATGCCCACGCATCGCCCTGGGTGGGAAAGCTGTTTGTCATAGTCCTTGCAGTGGTTGGCCTCGGGATTGCCGTACGACCACCAGCGACATTCCTCACGATCGCAACCGAAACATTCACTGGACTTGCTGTCCTCTTTCCCACTGTCATGGCGGGGTTGTACTGGCGACGAGCGACGGCCAAGGGAGCGATAGCGTCGATCATAGTCGGTGAAATGCTGGTTGTAGCGTATCACGGGCATGTATTGCCGAGTTTCGGAACCCTTCCGGTAATTCCAGTTATTGTCGTCACAAGCGTTGTGCTTGTGGCTGTGAGCCTCGGTACTCGCCCCCATATCCGCGCGTGCGCACCAGTTGGTCTGTGTGGGAAGCCCCGATCAGGATGGAAGTGGGCAGCTGTCTTCGTGGTGATGTTCATCTTAGGGAACGACTTCTGGAACTGGGGAGATGGCAGACTTGGCCCCCTTGGCTTTCCGTGGTGGGTATGGTATTTTCTCGGACTGTGTGTACTACTTGCTGTATTCTTCTGGGTCCTTACAGTGCTTTCCAATGTTGCGACAGAAAAATCAGAACGCGCCAACGATGCCAAGGGGTAAAAAGGCGATAGATACCGTATTGATTGTCAAGTTCCCTAGTTGATCGGGAAGCGGTGAGGCTAATCGGGTAGATAGCATGGGCGATGAGCAGGAGTTTCGTTGCTGCTGTCCGTGCCAGCTACAGTCTGTTCACGATTCGTTCTCTGATATTGCCGAAAGAACGCAAGCAATGTAATTCAGGTAATCGACCTCGGCTCCGAAATGGTCATGAATACCTGCCGGGTTGAACAACCTTCTTCGTTTTCCTCGACGATCTCTCCGCACGCGCTACATAGTCCGCCTCTTTCTCCTTCTTGGATACAATATCGGCTTACCTTGCACAGATTAGGGATCACCCTTCAGTTGAGCTGACAAGTGGGAATGGCGCTCCTGGCACAGAATACCTGTAACCGACGGGAGTCAGTACTCGTTGGCTTAGAGGCGATGACCACGTGCCCGGCAGAGTATATGTACTTACTGAACCCAGTCAGATGTCTGTCGTCTGGGAATGTACGTCTCTTCATTCCCTCGTAGGTTAGCAACTCGCCTGGTATTAGGGCACGAAGACATTGTTCTATCATTGCAGTTAGGCCTCCGTTACCCATTTTAAACAGCAAGGAACCGTATTTTCCGAAATCTGAGAGTGTCCCGCTGCGTAGCAATAGCAGGTATACTAGTTCTTCAAATGAACTCCAAAGACGAGCATAAACCTTCCGCAAGAGAAGAAGATGACGACATGATGAAGCCACGACCGCTCGACCGCTCTGTATCCAAGGTGGAGGTCACCGGATTTGAGGCGCGGCACTACGACCTACTGATGAATCTGATCACGGCTGGGAGCTATCCGCGGTTCATCCGGCGGGTCGTGCGTGACATGAGCATCAAACCCGATGATGACATCCTGATCTTGGGCTCCGGCACCGGTCGCAATGCGTGTCTTATGCGTCGGTATCTCTCCGACGAAGGGAGCATTCTCGGGTTGGACATTGGGGACGAGATGCTGGCACAAGCGCAGCATCGTTGCCACAGCAAACAGAACGTCACTTTCGAGAAGCGCCGCATCGATGAGCCGCTTCCCCACAGCGAAGGATACGACAAGGTGTTCATGTCGTTTGTGATGCACGGATTTGTGCAGGAGGATAGAGAGGGCATCATCAAGAATGCGTTTCGGTCTTTGCGTCCGGGAGGAGCGTTTCTCATCCTCGATTACGCTGAGTGCGAACCGAGCAAGTCCTCATGGCCAGTGCGGATGGTCTTCCGGGCAGAGTGCCCGCTGGCGACTGACTTCGTGCGACGTGACTGGGTGCAGATCCTGGGTGCACACGGATTTGATGGTTTTGAGGCGCACTTCTACTACTTCGGCCATGTGCGACTGCTCGCGGCATGTAAACC
>CAZQUT010000105.1:0-4373 GCA_964596555.1 uncultured Thermotogae bacterium | reverse complement strand
TTCCCGGCTTATCGACGGTTATCTCCCTTTCCGAACCAACCATCTTTCCTTTTGCGTCCTTCCACACGAAGGCGTACGGTGACATACCGCCCGACAGCGTTGCGGTCAACGTAGCAACAGGCGCAAGGCAGGTAAGCTGGGCATCCACTTGAGCATCAACAACTACCGGACTAGTGGAAACCTTTGCCTGATCTTCGCTTGGCTGCTCGTCCTTCATATGACAGAACCACTTGTATGATCCAGGATTGATAACCGTAGACGCCGCTTCGTCTCTCGGCGCACCGCCTGGTAGAGCCCCGGTTACAGGCGTGCCGTTGAGCCAATGTGCAACTATCGTCTTCAGCGTCTCATAGCCGACGGTATAGCCGCACGTGTATGGCACAGCCGCGCTCTGCTGCCAGAAGGCAACAGCTCGCTGTACCTGCGGGAACGATATGTTGTTCGACAGCGTGACATCCAAGGAATCATCGGAGGCGTCCCACCGGGATATGGTAAGGATCACAGGCAGGCATTGCCAGATATGAACCGTGTCCTCTCCGGTAACATCCTTTTCACCACAGCCAAGCGCTGAAGAGATTGTTCCAACGATCCTTGCATCGTCTCCACAACAGCCGGCCTGGCAATCCATTCCCTCAGGCGGTGTGGAGGCTACATCCACCTGGTAGACAATAGTCCTCTTCTCTCCCGCTGCGAGGCGCTCGGGGTAGATCCACTCACCATGAGAGGGGCGATAGATAAACCCATCGCTCTTCAAGGTAGTGATGTGCCATCCGGCCGGGAGCCACTCCTTCAACCCCGCACCGTAGGCGTCATGCTCGGCGGTCACTTCCACTGTCACGAGAAGCCTGCGGGCATCAATCCCCGGATCGAGGCAACCGTTGGGCAACAACACCGTATCGCTGGGGAGAAAGGTCGTGATAGTCCGCACTGCCTGCAATGCAGAATTGTTTGCCAATGGGAGCTCTTCATCGACTGGGGTGCAAGTTTCGTAGTAGGAGATGATCTTCTCCATAATGGGAAGATCGATCATCTCCCCACCAGTGTCGGGAATCGTGGTATCTGTCCTCCAAAGCTCTAGCGCACGTTCAAGTTGTTCGCGCGTGATCTTCTGCCCGAGGCGAAGGTCCACCGTATCCACTGGACGTTTATCGGTCGCGGGCACCAGATGCGCGATCGCGCTCATGACAGGAAGAGAGGACATCACCTCTATCTCCGAGTCGCCGGTGACGCCCATCTCCAACGCGGGAACCTTGCTCTGGAAGATTCCTGTTATCGAGAAACACTCCGGCAGCGTGTCGGCGTAGAGCTTCTCGGCTGGCGGAACTGTGAGTTCGTAGCAGATGTTGAACTTCGACCCGGCTTTGATCTTGCCGCTAAATGACCACCGCGCTTCAGATTGCTTAAACGCACCCCCAGCGTTCTCCACTGGATGGATCGTCCATCCGTAGGGAAGCATCTCCTCGATCCCCACCCCTTGCATGTCACGATCCACTTCAACGTGCAGCTTCACCAAGAACACACTCTCAGGCAGAGCGCACGCAGTAGATATGGTGCGCACTACCGATAATTCCGGGTTCGTAGGGGCCTGAGCAGCGCCCAACACTCCAAGAAACGCAAGACACAAGAACATCAATCCCAGCACAAGACGACGAACCGTTTTCGTAGACAATGTCGGTCACTCCTCAGTTTAGTTCGATAAAGGCGATGATTTGCTCCTTACCGGTAGTGTACCCGCCTTCGCCCCTTGCGGTCTGTAACAGGAATCACAGCCACTCGCTGCCAGAGCACTCGGAGTGGATGGTGACAATCGCACCCGAACACTGGCAGAGTGACGGCGGTTTGGGTATCTTAAGGAAGACTCTTGAAGCGGGGACGATATGACAGACGATAAACTACACGACACCAAGAATGCTGATATGAACAAGCCAGAGAACGAACACGTTGACTTCATCCGCCAGATTGTGGCGCAGGACCTTGCCGAAGGGAAAAACGAAGGTAGGGTCCATACACGCTGGCCACCGGAACCGAACGGCTACATCCACATCGGCCATGCCAAGGGGTTCCTTCTGGCCTACGGGATCGCCCAGGACTTCAACGGCAAGTTCAACCTACGCTTCGATGATACCAACCCTGCCGCCGAGGAGCAGCAATTCGTCGATGGGATCATCGAGGACATGCACTGGCTCGGTGTCGACTGGGAGGATCGTCTCCTTTTCGCCTCAGACTACTTCGAGCAGCTCTACGAATGGGCGGAGTACCTTATCAAGGCGGGGAAGGCATACGTGTGTGACCTCTCCGCGGAGCAGATCAGCGAATACCGCGGTCGAGCGATTCACGAGAACGGCAAGACCATCACCCCTCCTGGAAAGAACAGCCCATACCGCGACCGTAGTGTGGAGGAGAACCTCGATCTATTCCGGCGCATGCGAGCCGGGAAATTCCCGGATGGGGCAAAGACCCTACGCGCCAAGATTGACATGTCGCACCCCAATCTGAACATGCGCGATCCGGTGATGTACCGCATCCTGCGCGCCACGCACCACCGTCAGGGAGATGAGTGGTGTATATACCCAACATACGACTGGACGCATGGCCAATCCGACGCAATCGAGGGGATCACTCATTCGACGTGCAGCCTGGAATTTGAGAATCATCGACCGCTATACAATTGGTTCCTCGATCAGCTTCCGATTGCCCATCGCCCGCGGCAGATCGAGTACGGTCGCCTGAATCTCGCACACACGGTGATGAGCAAGCGTAAACTGCGCCAGCTAGTCGAAAACGGGCATGTCAATGGATGGGATGATCCACGCATGCCAACGCTACGTGGGCTGCGTCGACGCGGTTTCACCCCTAAGGCGGTTTGGGACTTCATACACGGAATCGGAGTGACAAAATCCGACGGGTTTGTGGACACCGCCTTCCTCGAATACTGCCTGCGACAGGATCTGAACAAACACGCGGAGCGGAGAATGGCCGTGCTCGATCCGCTGAAGGTCGTCATCACCAACTACCCCGAGGGACAGGTAGAGGAGTTGACGGCGATCAACAACCCCGAGGACGAATCGGCCGGGACCCGCCAAGTCCCATTCTCCCGCGAACTCTACATCGAGCGGGAGGACTTCATGGAGGATCCGCCGAAGAAGTTCTATCGCCTCGCTCCCGGACGTGAGGTGCGGCTGCGTTACGCCTACTTCATTACCTGCACCGATGTAGTCAAGGACGAGTCGGGAAACGTGGTAGAGCTTCGCTGTACATACGATCCAGCCACCCGCGGGGGTAATGCTCCCGATGGACGGCGCGTGAAGGCCACACTGCACTGGGTGTCGGCGCAGCACGCGATTGATGCCAAGGTACGACTTTACGATCACCTGTTCACCAAGGAGAACCCACTCGATGTGGAAGAGGGAGAGGATTGGCTGGATGGCCTCAATCCGGGCTCACTTGTCGTCCTCGCCGTGTGCAAGATCGAGCCCACTCTTAGCAATGTAGCACCCGGTGATCGCTTCCAGTTCGAGCGCAAGGGCTACTTCTGCGTCGATCCCGACTCAACTCCTGAGAGTCCTGTATTCAACCGCACCGCCACCCTGCGCGACACCTGGGCTAAGCTGAAACAGAAAAGACAATCGTAGCCCCTTCGCTCTTGTCAAAGAGTAGGAGACACTATTGTTGATCGTATCCTGGCCATCTCGCGCTAAGAATACGAGCTGGCGTCCGCTGCGTGATCTGCCGACCAAGCCTGGCTGTTGGATGGCTCTGCTATGCGACACTCAGAGGTTTGATGCGTTCGACGTCCTCTTTGGCAGCCTGCGCCGCGTCCCACAGTTCCACCGCTTGCTGTGCTTTCAGCCAAAACTCCGGCGAATTGCCGAAAAGGCGCGCGAGGCGCAGCGCCATCTCGGGACTAACACCCCGGCGTTCCCGCAGTAGCTCGTTGATCGATTGCCGAGAAACACCTACGGCCTTAGCGAGACCGGAAACCGTGAGCCCGTAGTCGGGCAGGAAGTCATCACGCAGCATCTCGCCGGGATGCGTTGGCCGGCGCTTCATCTCTCCTCTGTTTGCGATGCTCATTTCACACCTCTTGTCAATGGTAGTCACAGATCTCAACGTCGTAGGCATCACCGTCGACGAACCGGAAGCAGATCCGCCATTGATCGTTGACAGAAATCGAATACTGCCCTCTGCGATCGCCCGCAAGCTGATGGAGTCGATTTCCAGGCGGGACCCTCAGATCATCCAATCGCGTTGCCAAGTCTATGTACTCAAGCTTGCGGGTGGCACGTCTGGCCACATCTGGCGGGAACCCCCTGGCATTACCTGTACCGTACAACTCCAGCGTACGTTTGTCCGCAAAAGTCTTGATCATGCCC
>CAZQUT010000104.1:3209-4402 GCA_964596555.1 uncultured Thermotogae bacterium | reverse complement strand
GGCAGAAGCTAAAGGAGGTCGAGGAGGCGGTTTTCCAGGAGTACGGGCGCCCGCCTCGGGTTGCGGAGATCGCAAGCCACATGGATCTTACAGAGAAGCAAGTAATCGAGCTGCTGCGCGGCCGCAAGGCGATGTTCTATGTATCGATCGACAAGGAGCGCCGCGGCCAAGATCCGCATCCGCCTGCTCCGGATATTGCGGTCTGTACGGTCAAGGAGTGAAGCCCCCGTCTGACATGCACATGCGAATTGCTGTCACCATAGAAAAGCTGGCGCAGATGCAGCAGCAGGTGATTAAGGGACTGTTCTACCAGGGGAAGACGCAAGCAGAGATCGGTAAGGAGCTGAACATCTCACAGCGACAAGTCTCCCGGGTGAAGGTGGAGGCGCTGCACGAGGTTAAGGGGAAGGTGCTCGGGGATCACAATAGGTAGATCGCGCAAGACTGTGCGGGCAATCGCTCGCAGAGCTAGCTAAAAGAATCCAATCTTAGGCATAATCAAGGTAGAAAATGGATGCCAACACGAACGATCTACTTAGCCTAATAGGAAACTCAATCGAGAATCTGAGTCAGTGCATCGCGCTCTTCGATCAAGTGCAGCCCGCTGACGGAGTGGAGAAGCTGTCATCAGTTGTAACAGAGATTGAGGCCTATCTGCAGGAGATCGATGTTGATCCCATTCTCAGATTGGCATCAGTCGATCGAGGAGAGATCGAGGTGCGCCTGCAGAGCATCGAGACCGACGTGACGACGATCATCTCCGATCTTGGCGACAAAGAACACGAAAACATGGCCCAGCAAGCCTGATCTCTCTAGTTGTGGTCGGACGAATACCCACTCTCGGTGCGTGTCACCTGAATCTTAGTTGTCTCTCCTGATTGCACGACGACGTTTTCCAGCACAAGCGGAGGGTTGCTCAGGAGAACGATGCGGTACGATCCGGACGGAAGCTGTGGACCGAGTTCGCCAAGGACTCCATCGAAGGCTTTCGCTCCCTGAGCATCGAAGACCTGGTAGCGAACGGTGATTATGCTCTGCAACGCTGTTCGTAACTGTTCGCTGCTCTGAGCATCGTAGTATGTGCCGTGCGTTGCATCGGCGATTTGTCGCAGCTTATCCGCTGTGCCATTCTGCCCGGCGACATCGAACCCAACGACGTCGATCCGTAAGTCGTAGCCGGCTGCTAGGAGGTC
>CAZQUT010000104.1:0-3109 GCA_964596555.1 uncultured Thermotogae bacterium | reverse complement strand
ATCTTCGTCGATCCCTCAAATGACTCGCTCATGCTCGACGAGGTGTCGAGGATGATGAGCAGGTTCTGCGGTGCTCCTCCGACAGACAAGGCAAGTGCTCCAGCGGGGAGAAGTTCGAGTGAACCAAGCACCTCTCCGCGTTCCTGCACGGCCACGGGGTTGCCCATGGCGCCGATGGCATCGATGCTCGGCCCCGGGCACGGAGAACGATCCTCATCAGCGGGCACATCCGAGAGTCGCACAAAACGGAATGTCTGTTCAGAAGAGGCAAACAGAGCGATATCGATCGCTGCCGGATACCCGGCAACTTCCCCCACAAGGATATAACTGCTCCCATCGGTACTGATCTCTACTCGGCAGAGTTTGTCGTTGGTGATGTAGACGAAGAGGTCATCGCCCGCCACGTCGCGAAGGACGTTGTCGGTGAATTCAACGACCAGCGATCCACGTGCATCGAGTTCACTCAAGCGGAACCCAAGAGCAACGGCACATGGATCGCACCCGGCGCAGCTTTGGCATGCGTTGCCACAACAATCGGGGGGACCAAGGGCAGCACTGGCATCCGCGTATGGCCGATCGACACAGCTTGCGGCGACGTACGAAATCGCTCGATCGGCAAAGGAAAGATCACCCAGCGGGAATGTCACGCCCGCATACGTGGTCGCTTGAGCGACCGCTACACTGGCCACGATAGCCACCATTAGAAGCGCGATTGTGCTTATGATCAGTTCTCGATACTCGCTGCGCATCAAACCACCTCCGATTGCCTACAGCATGATTGCAATTCCATCATAGGACGATTTGTGGTGAATGACAAGTAGTACACCAGAAATCTTCCAGCACGAGCGCCACGGCACAAGTGCTTCAGCACGAGCGCGCGGCACAGGTTGTATACGCCGCGTGATGAGCAGGGTTGACAAGTTAATACGGAAGCTGATACTGATGACTGATCGACGCCTGTTGGAGAAACGATGTTGACAGGCTCCTCTCTGCAGGCTAAGATGATCATTGTTGCCGAGGTGGCGGAATTGGCAGACGCGCATGGTTGAGGGCCATGTGGACATAAACGTCCGTGCGGGTTCAAGTCCCGCTCTCGGCACCATCTAAACTACCCTTACTATCCCGGAGATGCCCAATTATGCGGATCCTATTGGATGTCATGGGCGGAGATCTCCCGCCTCACGAACTTGTGAAAGGGGGAGTTGCGGCTGCACATAGACTCGATGTCGATATCCTCTTCTCCGGTGATCCAGATGCAATAAGGCATGCGCTTTCCAAGCTGCGCGAACATGAAAATGGCCGGTTTTCCATCCTTCCTTCATCTCAGGTAATTGCTATGACAGAGCCCCCTGTACAGGCGGTGCGCAAGTGGAAGGACTCTTCTCTGGTTAACGGCCTAGTTGCGCTGAAAGAGCACACAGTAGACGCTTATGTCTCCCCGGGAAACACTGGGGCGGTCGTTGCGGGCGCGATCTTCAATGTGGGTCGAATCGAAGGGATTCCCCGACCGGGGATCGCAGCGACGATTCCCACAGTATCCGGACGCGAAATCGTTGTCATCGACGTAGGGGCAAACGTTGACTGCGCAGCGAATCACCTCCTTCACTTTGCCTTGATGGGGGCGATGTATGCGCGCGATGTGCTAGGAATTGCCCAACCGACCATCGGCCTGCTAAACATCGGGACCGAGCAAGCAAAGGGGAATAAGCTCGTCCACCGTGTGTACGACCTTCTTGCCAACGGCCCCCTCCCATTTGCTGGAAACGTTGAAGGGCATCATCTTTTAACGGAGCGACCGGTCGACGTTGTCGTATGTGACGGTTTCATCGGAAATGTGTTTCTAAAGACCCTTGAAGGGGGAATCTCAGCAGTGTCAAACATGATAAAGAACGGTGTCAACAGGAATGTACGAGGCAAGCTAGGGGGGTTGATGCTACGACCGGTCTTCTCCTCTCTCCGCAAGAAGCTTGCTTACAATCGATCGGGCGGCGCACCGCTCCTTGGTGTGAACGGAAGCATTGTCATCGCCCACGGTCGCTCGGATGCCCTGGCGATCGAATCGGCGATCGATGTCGCCTACCGCGCGGTCAAGTGCGGTCTGAACGAGACGATGGCCAAAGGGATGTCCGGGTGGAATAAAAATGGGTGCTAAGATCATTGGCAGCGGCAGCTACTTGCCGCAAAAGTGTGTGTCCAATCTAGACCTGGAGCAGATAGTCGATACGTCGAGTGAATGGATTGTTCGCCGCACTGGAATCCGGACTCGCCATCTGCTGGAGCCGGGTGAGAACCCAGCGAAGATGGGAATCGCTGCTGCAAGGCTCGCGTGTGAAGAGGCGCAGGCACAGCTTGAGACGATCGATTTGTTCGTTGTCGCGACGAACTTTCCGGATATGATTTGCCCTGGTTCTTCTCCGTTCATCGCCTCCGGGCTTGGGCTCGATCAAACACCGTTCTTCGACCTGAAAGCGGGATGCTCGGGGTTCGTCTACGGGATGGCGATCGCCGATGGTCTGATCCGTGCGGGATTGTATGGGCGTATCCTCCTTGTCGGCAGCGAAGCTCTATCGCGTGTGACGGATTGGAGCGATCGCAAGACCTGTGTTCTCTTTGGAGATGGTGCCGGCGCCGTTCTCCTGGAAGCGGGAGAGGCCGATGAGGGCGTCTTGGGAAGCGCGATCTTCGGGGACAACGACAAGGCTCTCCTCCTCCACATGCCGGCGGGAGGGACGCGTACCCCAGCCGACAGCTCCACCCTGCAAGACGGAGGACACTTCCTAAAGATGGAGGGTGCAGGCGTGTACCGCAGCGCAGTTCCGATGATGGAACGGGCTACTCGAGCTGCCCTCGCCGCCGCATCACTCGATCTGGATGATGTAGACTGGATAATCCCGCATCAGGCGAACATCAGGATCATTGACTCTCTGGCCATACGCCTGCGAGTGAGCAAGGAAAAGATAATCACGAACGTAGATCGTGTGGCGAACACATCCACCGCATCCATCCCCATTGCGCTCGACGAGGCGCGCAAGGATGGGAGGATCAACAGCGGGGACGTTGTCGTCATGACCGCCTTCGGCGCGGGGGTGACGTACGGAGCAGTGGTCGT
>CAZQUT010000103.1:0-4405 GCA_964596555.1 uncultured Thermotogae bacterium | reverse complement strand
CTCTTGCGGCGGTGGTTGCGTGATTTGTGGATTGTCCACCTGTTCGCGATCAAGCGCTTACGTCGCTCAATTTTCCTTCCGCAGGCTCGCAATACCTAGTCCAAATAGACGCCTAGGCAAGGTGAGTTCGCGTAGCTTACTGCTTTGACTACACTCGCCATCGATGACCACTGGGCGCGGCGTTGCTGGCTGTGAGTTGACCGCGCCGAGATTGTGCATACAATGGATCTCTGGAGGAATCGATAATGAACCTGGCGCTGCTTCTTGTCATCTCGTACCTGTTGGGAGCCGTTCCCACTTCTGTCATTATTGGGAAGGCCGTTCGTGGGATCGATGTGAGGGAACACGGAAGCGGAAGCGCTGGCGCAACGAATACGTGGCGCGTTCTTGGCTGGAAGGCAGGAATGACCGTTCTTGCGCTCGACGTGGGGAAGGGGGCAGCGGCTGCGGCGCTCGTCCCACTCATTCACTTCGGGCACCTCCCGTTTACTGCGCCCGTTATCGCCATACTGTGTGGCTTAAGTGCGGTCATCGGGCATGTTTTCCCGGTCTACGTCGGTTTTCGCGGGGGAAAGGGTGTGGCAACCGGCGCGGGGATGCTCATCGCGGTTGCACCGATTCCCGTAGGGCTCGCCATAGGTATCTTTGGCCTTTCCCTGTTCCTATTTGGGATGATCTCACTCGCTTCAATCCTGGCTGTAGTGTCCGTTCCTATCAGCATTGTTCTCCTAAATCACTTCTCAGGAGCGAATTTTCATCCGCTCCTCCTTGCCATCACCTGTGCCCTAGCCCTGTTCATAATCTTCAACCATCGCGCAAACATCGCACGCATTATCCACGGGAGGGAACGATCGTTGCCGCAGGTGCAGCTCTGGAGGCGGATCTTGCACCGATAGATTCATCTGCGCAGCAAGGGGCTTCCATTTGTGACACACGGCACAAACTCCAGTACAGAACGGTATTTGACGTATGGAACATTGGGCGCTAGAATTCCTGGTGGATCAGTAAGGAGTGGATCGTGGAAAAAGACCCATTGAAAGAGTTACGTAATCGAAATTTGAGGAACATTGCCTTGATCACCGTAATCGTGATCATCGGGCTGATCATTTTCCAGTCATGGTTTGGTGGAGACAAGACGCAGCAAGAGGTCAACTACTCCCTCTTCCGCAGCATGGTGGCAAACGGGCAGGTCGTGTCCATCGAGATCAAGGACAATCAGGGCACCGGTCTCATGACGGACGGGAGTAAGTTCACGGTTGAGCTTCCTGATGATAAGAGTCTTTACGAGCCGTTTTTGCGCGACAACAACGTTCAGATAAAATATGCACCGCCATCAAATAGTGGCTTGTTGCTCTCGATCTTGATGTCCATCCTTCCGATTGGCCTGCTGGTCGTCGTCTGGGTTTATATCATGCGTAAGACGCAGGCTGGCGGCGGAGCGATGCAGTTTGGCCAATCGAAGGCGAAACTTGTGCATCCGGAGAGCATGCAGGTGACGTTTGCCGACGTCGCGGGGATTGACGAGGTGAAAGAAGAGGTCGAGGAAATCATCGACTACCTCAAGGACCAGAAGCGCTTCTCTGTGTTGGGAGCGGAAATCCCGAAAGGAGTGTTGCTCGTTGGTGCTCCCGGGACGGGAAAGACGCTCCTTGCCAAGGCAATCGCCGGCGAGGCAAACGTCCCGTTCTTCTTCATCAGCGGATCTGACTTCGTGGAGATGTTCGTCGGGGTCGGGGCGGCACGGGTGCGCGACATGTTTGTGAAGGCAAAGGCAAGCGCCCCGTGTATCATATTCATCGATGAGATCGATGCTGTCGGCCGAAAGCGAGGCGCTGGACTTGGTGGCGGGCACGATGAACGAGAGCAGACACTGAATCAGCTACTGGCGGAGATGGATGGCTTCCAGCCGAACAAGGGGATCATCATGCTGGCAGCTACGAACCGTCCCGACGTTCTCGATCCGGCCCTTCTTCGTCCGGGACGATTCGACCGGCGGATCACCGTGCCACGACCGGAGCTCAAGGGGAGAGAGGAGATCATCAATGTACACCTGCGCGGAAAGACCATCGCGCCGGACGTCGATCCCGCCGTTCTTGCTCGTCAGACCCCCGGTTTTGTTGGTGCTGATCTGAAAAACTTGTGTAACGAGGCTGCGCTTCTCGCAGCGCGGGAGAACAAGAGCGTCGTTGAGATGGTCGACTTTGAGGAGGCAACCGATCGCGTCATCGCCGGTGTGCGCCGAAAGGGGATCATCCTCTCCAAGGAGGTGCGCGAGCGGATCGCCTACCACGAGTCGGGACACGCACTCCTCGGGCGGCTCCTTCCCAAGGCAGATCCGGTGCACAAAATCTCCATCATCCCTCGTGGGGATGGATCGCTGGGGTTCACGCTGCAACTACCGCTGGAGGAGAAGTACATCGTTTCAGAGGAAGAGCTTCGCGACAAGCTGATCACTCTGTTTGGCGGACGGGCCGCGGAGGAGGTCGTGTTTAACGATTTCACGACCGGTGCCTATGACGATCTCAAGCAGGCGACGAAGCTTGCTAAGAGAATGGTCGTAGAATACGGGATGAGTAAGAAGCTTGGCCCGATCAGCCTGGCGCGCGAGCACGTGGACGTCTTCCTCGGCGAGGAGATTGTCAAGAGCAACGAACACTCTGAAGCCCTCTCCTCTCTTGTGGATAGCGAAATTCGTGGTATGATCGCCGATTCGTACAAGAAGGCGAAAGACCTCCTTACCCAGAACCGCTCGATGCTCGATCGGTTGGCGAGTGCCCTTCTCGAAAAGGAAATCATTGCGGGGAAGGAACTGCAGCAGCTGTTCGCATCGCTGATTCCGGAACCGGTCAGTTAGCGCCGTGCAAGGCAGACGCATCGTCATCCTCGGATCGACGGGATCGATCGGTACGCAGACCCTCGATGTGATTGAGCGTCTCAATAGTGCCGGTCATGCGATGAATGTAGTCGGCCTGTCGGCGGGGAGGAACGTCGACCTCCTCACCCAACAGATCAAGCACTTCTCGCCGCGTATCGTGTCGGCAGCGGAGGAAGACGGCGCACGAATGCTGCGCGAGCGTTTCCCCGATTTAACCGTTCTTTCCGGGTGTGATGGTCTGGAGGAACTTGCGAGCCTCTCCAATGTGGACTTGGTCGTAAACGCCCTCGTTGGGGCCATCGGCCTTTCACCCACGCTTACCACGCTTGCCAGCGGGCGCACCTTGGCTCTGGCCAACAAGGAGAGCATGGTGATTGGTGGCGAGTTGGTGAAGGAATCTCTGCGCGAGAAGGGTGGGACGATACTTCCCATCGACAGCGAGCACAATGCCATCTTTCAGAGCATGCAGGCGGGAAAGCATTCAGAGATTGAGAGAATCATAATCACCGCCTCTGGCGGACCGTTCCTCAACACCCCGTTTGAAGAACTGGCGGCAGTGAGTGCGCAGGACGCCTTGCACCATCCAAACTGGTCGATGGGCTCACGCATAACGATCGACTCCGCGACGATGGTCAACAAGGCGTTTGAGGTGATCGAGGCCCACTACCTGTTCGATGTGCCGTACGAGAAAATCAACCCTGTCATCCATCCCCAATCAGCGATTCACTCCCTCGTCGAGTATCAGGATGGATCGATCATCGCCGAGCTTGCCGCATCGGACATGCGTATTCCAATTCAATACGCGTTAACGTATCCTGCGCGAGTCGCCACAGGGCTCCCGCGGCTCTCACTTACTAAGATGTCCGAATTATCGTTTAAGCCACTCGATGTGGTGCGTTATCCTGCATTTGCCACCGTCCACGCCGCTGGCATACGAGGAGGGACCGCACCGACGGCAGTAAATGCGGCCGATGAGATTCTTGTCGGCGGGTTTCTGCGTGGGGAAATCGGGTTCATGGAAATCGCGCGTGGACTGCAGGAGATCCTGGATCGTTGGACTGCAAGAGAAGATACCGTAAATGAGGAACTGACGCTTGCGAGGATCCTCGAGGTTGACCGATGGTCACGCGAGCAGGCGGCGGCCCTGAGGCCCTAAAGCCAATCATAGGAGGAAACGATGGACCTGACCGAGAATAATATCCGCTCCAGTTTGGAGAATGTAATCGACCCCGAGTTGGGCGTCAACATAGTTGATCTTGGCCTGATTTACAACATCCAGATCATAGAAGGGAATATCAGCGTCGACATGACCCTCACCACCCCCGGTTGTCCGTTGGCAGGGATGCTCGCCGGTAGTGCTGAACAGGCCATACGTGAGGCATTTCCCGACACCGATGTAGAGGTGAGCCTAGTGTGGGACCCGCCCTGGACCCCGGACATGCTGTCAAGCGACGCCAAGGAGCAGCTCGGCTACACACGCTAATCACGCAGTTCTTTGGGACGCAACAGTTGCCACAACCCGCTTGCGCG
>CAZQUT010000102.1:0-4442 GCA_964596555.1 uncultured Thermotogae bacterium | reverse complement strand
CCACACTATTCTAAGAGTGTGTTATCGCTTTCACCCGATCGGGTGACAACGGATAGGTATTGACATCAGCTTTGATTGCGTGCGCAACAGCACGGGAGACTGCAGTGTGGGAGGCCATTAGCGGAACCTCTCCCAACCCCTTTGCTCCGTATGGCCCGTAGGAGAAGACGGCTTCGACGAAGCCGACCTTGGTGTGCGGGGCAACATCCCTGATCGTGGGAATGCGATAGGTGGTGAATCCGCTCGTGAGCAGTTTCCCATCCTTTTGCGGGATCTCCTCCATCAGGGCATAGCCCAAGCCCTGCGCTATTCCACCCTCCACTTGGCCGGAGGCGAGCTGGCGATTAACGATCTTCCCTGAGTCGTGTACAGCGACGAATTCCTCCACCGATACCTCACCAGTCGCCATGTCGACCTCTACCTCAGCGATATGCGTTGCATAGGCGTACACCATGTACGCGTTTCCGAGGCCGGTCTTCTCGTCCCAGTCAACAGGTGCGGTCTTGCTCCAACCTTCGACAGCCGGGTCGAGGTTGTTAAGCCAGAACGTTTCCGCGATCTTGGGCATTTCGTTTGGGATATCCTCTTCCGTAATTCCGAGATCGGCAGCAACACTGATGATCCGCTCGCGCAGTTTCCTCGCCGCATCAACAATAGCCAGCCCGCTCATCATCGTTCCGCGCGAGGCGACGGTTGGCCCGGAATCGGGGACGCGCGATGAGTCTACCTGTGCCATATAAATGCGCTCTACGGGTACCTGCAACGCCTCCGAGGCGATCTGTGTCAACGCGGTGATAAGCCCCTGCCCCATCTCCACCGTCCCCACAGAGAAGCCGATCGAGCCGTCGGCCTCAAGCTTCATGTACGCCCCAGCCTTATCAAGGAACGGGGCCTTGCCGCCGAGACCAACACCGTAGGTGATTGTGGAGATCCCAATCCCGCGCTTGCGATCTTCAGAAGTCTTGTTGAATTCGTCTATCACGGCGAGCCGTTCCTGCCAATGGGCCATCTCGCCCGCCACGTCGATCGTCTCCAGGATCCCGACGCTCTCCTCCAGTAACTGGTTCGTGCTCGTCTTGTCTCCTACCTTGAGAACGTTTCTGCGACGAATTTCCAGGCGATCGATACCAAGTTTCTCGGCGAGCTTGTCCATCTGCGACTCGTGGGCGAAGATCACTTGAGGGCTCCCGAACCCGCGGAATGCACCGCAGGGAACGGTGTTTGTGGCAACAGAATATCCATCAACTTTGACGTTCGGGATGCGGTACGGTCCAGCAATGTGCATCAGGCCGCGCCAGAGGACAGCTGATGAGAGGGTCTGATAGGCGCCGGCGTTGTACACGAAGTCAGCTTCGATCGCGGTGATCGTGCCATCTCTCTTCGCCCCGCTCTTGTAGTGGACAACCGATGGATGGCGCTTGCTCGACGTAAGGATGTCCTCGGTGCGATCATAGATGAGCTTTACCGGCTTGCGCGCCTTCCACGCCAAGAGAGCGGCGAGCGATGACACGAGCGATGGCACATCTTCCTTGCCACCGAACGCACCACCGGTCGTGGTCTGCACAACGCGCACCTTGGACAGCGGAAGTCCGAGGACACGCGCAACGGCTCCTTGAACGTAGAACGGGCACTGCATCGATCCGTAGATTGTCATCGAGCCGTTCTCATCGGGGACGGCGATCGCCCCCTGCGTCTCCAGATAGGCGTGCTCCTGGTAGCCGGTGCTGTACTCGCCTTCAACGATCACATCCGCTTGCGCAAAGCCTTCCTCGACGTCTCCTTTGCGCAGGCGCATGTGGTTGAATACGTTCCTTCCTTCCTCAACTACTTCTGGCACCGCAACAGCCGGGGCATCATCTGCAAGGGCAGCGATCGGATCGGAGACGACGGGTAGAGGTTTGTAGTCGATCAGCGCTAGTTCTGCCGCGCGCTCCGCTGAAATGCGATCCTTTGCGGCGACAAGGGCGATCGGCTCACCGATGTAGCGTACGACTTCTTTAGCCAGTGCTGGCTGATCGTCGTACACGACGTGCACAACGTTCTCGCCGGGGACATCGTCAGCGGTAACGATGCAGACAACGGAAGGATCATCTTCTACGTGCGACAGATCGAGTCCGTTCAAGCGCGCGTGCGACACGCTGCTTCTTATGACGCGAGCGTAGAGCATGCCGGAGAAGATAAGGTCTCCAACGTATTTCGCCTCGCCGCGCACTTTGTCAACCGCATCAGGGCGAAGCACGGGAGCACCGATTATGCCTTCGGCCATCGGGCCCCCTTTCTTGTCATCATCGCGCGAAGAAACAGTGTTTTTCATCGTCCTCTCCAATCTGCAATTGGGGACAGCACACCTGAAACGGAGGCTGCCCCCATCTTATCTAAAATATCAGGGTTATGCCCCTAGAGCCTGCCTCCCATGGTGAGTGTAAGGATCGCCTTCTGGGTGTGCAAGCGGTTCTCGGCCTGGTCGTAGATCCAGGACAGGTCGTTATCGCACACTTCGGGGTCGGCCTCATTCCCGCGATCGATCGGCATGCACTGCAGCAGGTGTCCGGGGTTGGTGAGCTTCTTCTGCCTATCGACAGTGTAGCGCCAGTCCTGGTGCTTCTGCGCGAGCTTCAGCTCCTCTTCTTTGCCGATGTCGTAACGCTTCCCGGTGAACCAGTTGCGCGGGAAGACGACAGTCGCGCCTTCGAGGGCCTTGTCCATGTCGTGGACGATCTCGAATGATCCTCCAGACTTGCTCGCCTCGTCGCGGCACTGCTGTATCACGTTCGGGTCGAGATCGAACTCGGGCGGGTTAGCAACGACAACATCCATCCCATACAACGACGAGATGAGGGCTGTCCCCTGCACTGAGCAGCGCCCGCGAATCCACGGCGTGTACGCCCAGGTGATAACGATCTTCTTTCCCTTCACGTCCCCTTGCAGCTTCTCGTGCATCGTGTAGATGTCGGTGAGCGACTGGCAGGGGTGGTTGATGTCCGAGGCCATGTTGATGATCGGCACATCGGCGTACTCCTCGAACTTGCGCAGAACCTCGTTGCCGTGGCCGTAATACTTGATTTGGTCATCTAGCAACCGGATACCGATCCCGTCGCAGAAGCGGGACATCGCCTTGGCTGTGTCCTTCACCGTCTCGCCAGCGCCGGGCTTGTCTTCGAGGGACAGGCGCATCGTGCTCGGATTGAGGAATTGTGAATGTCCACCAAGCTGCGTCATCGCGGTCTCAAACGACATGCGTGTCCGTGTCGATCCAGAGAAGAACATCATCGCAAGCGTCTTGTACTCGAGGTACGGGTGCGGGCTGCGGCTGTAGTAGAGCCCCTTCATCTGGTCGGTGAGCTTCATCGCCAGGTCGTACTCTTCGCGCGTCCAATCGAGCTCGCCAATCAGACTGCGCCCTTTTAGGTCAAACCAACTCATGTTTCCTCCTTCTAACTACCCTTGGCGCATCGACAGGGCCAGAATGGCCTTCTCGGTATGCAACCGGTTCTCTGCCTCATCGTAGACTACAGACATCGGGCCGTCGATGATCTCATCGGTCACCTCGAAGTTGCGGTCGGCGGGCAGGCAGTGCATGAAGATCGCCTGCTTGTTGGCCAGATCGAAGTGCTTCTTAGAGATGCACCAGTCGTTCTTAAACTGCTTGCGGTATTCCTGATCCTCTTCGGGCTTCATCAAGAAACTTCCCCAGCTCTTGGCGTAGATCACGTCAGCGTCCTTGGACGCTTCGAAGACATCGTTCACGACATTGATCTTCGCTCCGCTTTGCTCGGCGGCCTTGTTGGCGAAGGCCATGTATTCGGGGTCGACGTCGTACTTCTTCGGGTAGGCGAAGGTGAGGTTCATCCCCAAAAGCGAGGCGGCAACAGCCATTGTCTGTGGCACGCCGGCGGACTTGACACGCTCGGAGTAGGCCCAGCTCATCACGACTTTCTTCTCACGCCAGTTCGGCCCGAGCTTCTCGATCATAGTCATAATGTCGGCCATGATCTGGAACGGGTGTTCTTTGTCATCGAGAGCGTTGAACACCGGGATATCCGCTGCCTCGGCCATCACGTTCAAGATATCACGTGCCATGCCGTACTTCTCCAAGCCGTACATGCGGATCATGATCCCTTCCACGTAGCGGTCGAGGACCCTTGCCGTGTCAATCCACGTCTCGTGGTGAGCAATCTGCATCACCTGCGGCGTATGGAACTGCGCGTGCCCACCGAGCTGCGTCATCGCGGCCTCAAACGAGGTGCGGGTGCGAGTGGATGGGTTAGCGAAGACCATTGCCAGTGTCTTGTTCTTCAGCAGTTCAGCCTCTTCTCCCATCGCAAGCTTGCGCTTGAGATCCAGGGATACATCGAGAATCGTCTCCAGTTCTTCACGCGAGTAGTCCATCAGACTGATGAAGTCGCGTCCACGTAGCTGCTTTGTTAACATGTTTCCTCCTA
>CAZQUT010000101.1:0-4601 GCA_964596555.1 uncultured Thermotogae bacterium | reverse complement strand
ACTGAGCCGGCGAGAGGAGTTGAACCCCCGACCCACGGTTTACGAAACCGTTGCTCTACCACTGAGCTACGCCGGCATTATAATGCGGATTATAGCCGTGCCTATGCAGAGCATCAACCGGAGGGAGAATGGATGGACTAGGAATAGCCGCAGCAATCAGTGAGATGAAGGATGTTGTGCAGGGGAGCGTGATCCGCTCTGTCTACCAACCGTCGCCGGCTCGGTTTGTTTGGCAGTTGTTCTCCCGCGGCACGGTACAGTTATTCATCGCCCCGGCGGAGGCGACGATTCACATGACGAAACACGACTTCGCCTACCCGAAGCAACCCAGCCCGTTCACGATGCTTCTGCGCAAGCACCTGCGTGGTGGACGGATCGTTGAGATTTCGCAGGAGGGATGGGAGCGGGTAGTGCGGATCACTGTGGAGAAGAGATCGCTTGAAGGGCTGCATCGCGTGCAGGTGATTGTTGAGCTTGTTGGTGTGCGGGGAAATCTGATTCTCGTGCACGACGATATGGTGATCGCCTCGCTACGCCCGAACCCGCGTGCGATTCCGGGGAAGCCGTACGCCCCGCTGCCTCGTCAGGAGAAGATTGATCCGTGCGAGGTCACCGAGGAGTTGATCGAACAGATCCTGACTGATGAGGAATCTCCACGCGCGCTGATGCGGGCGATCGATGGAATCGGTAGAGAGACGGCGCGGTTCATGCTTGCGCGTGCACGTGGCAATGAGAACTACTCATTGGCGGCAGGCGTGAAGCGAGAATTGGAGACGGTCCTTTCCCGCGTATCCGATCCGATTGGCGTGTACGACGAGGAGACGCACAGCGCGTCGTTCTTCCCCCGAGACGGTGAAGTGTTGGCATCGTACGCCGATGCGCTCGATCGTAGGCTTGACGAGCGAGAGGAAACGGGCGAGGTCGACGATGGCTTGCGCGATATTCGCGCCGTGGTGGGCCGAGGGGTTGCAAAAAGAGAGAAGACGATCGCCAGGCTGGAGAAGTGGCTGGATAAGGCAAAGTCTGCTGAGGTGTTGCAGTACCGCGCCGATCTCCTGATGATCTATCAGCGAGAACTGCCGCGGAAGCTGCACGAGATTACGCTCAACGATCCGGCTACAAGCGAGGACGTCACGTTCCCGCTTGATCCACGACGCAGCGCTCTTGAGAACGCACAGGCGTTCTACGAGCGGGCAAAGAGGCTCCACCGCGGGCGCCCGCTCGTAGAGCGGAAGCTGAAGCGCTTGCAGGGTGAGGTGTTCCTACTGCAAGAGGGGCTTGGCAAGGTGGAGAATGGAGAGGGGATGTCCGATCGCGCGGCGGCGCTGCTGCCAACACTTCGCCCGCGACGAAAGGCGCCCGCGCCAACCGCTTCCGGTGTCCATTCGATTGATGGTTACACAGTGCAGGTAGGGAAGAATGCGCGTCAGAATGACGCACTGCTACGTACCGCGCGGCCCGACGATCTGTGGCTGCATGCACGCGGTGTTGCGGGATCGCACGTGGTCATCCGCCGTCGAGGTTCGGACGATGTTCCACACGCCGTGATCGTCGCGGCGGCGCGGCTGGCGGCGCGGCACTCCAAGGCGAGTGGCGAGCCACGGGTCGAGGTGAGCATTACCGAGGTAAAGCATGTGCGGAAGCCGAAAGGAGCCCCTCCAGGCTTGGTAATCCTGGCGCAAGAGGATACACTCACGGTGGATGCGTCTCTCGCGGAGGAAAGATGAATGTAACGCAAATTCTAGACATCATACTGTCGCTTGTCGCTGTCTTCACGGCTATCGTGCTGCACGAGGTAGCGCACGGGTATGTTGCTTATCGCCTTGGTGATCCAACGGCGAAGGCAAACGGTCGGCTGTCGCTCAATCCGCTGGCGCACATTGATCCGATCGGGACGATTCTTGTCCCTGTGTTCCTTGTGATCGTCCACTCGCCGTTTCTCATTGGCTGGGCAAAGCCGGTACCGATCAATCCCAGGTACTTCCGCAATCCGTTCAAAGGGATGCTTTATGTGGCGCTCGCCGGTCCGGGAATGAACGTGATGTTGGCTCTGGCCACGGTGATCGTGGGCAGGGTGGCACTGCTGGCCTTTTCCCCGACGTATCTTGCTTACGCCACGGGCTTTGGGCCGAACCTTGTGCACGCGATCTTCTTCCTGCTCGGGATGTTCGTGGTCTACAACGTGATCCTGGCGGTGTTTAACATGATTCCCATCCCACCGCTCGACGGATCACGCATCCTGACGTACTTCCTTCCTCCTGCGGGGAGGCGCGTGATGCTCATCCTGGAGCGCTACGGGTTCATCATCCTGATCGCCATCATCTACCTCGGTGGGCTGCGCTTCCTGTTTGGAGCAATCGACGGAATCTGGAGTGGACTGCTCGGAAGCCGCTGGCTTCTGGCACTGATGATGTAAGCCTACCCAAGCAACGTTGCTTAGCCAGGTTGTTCGTGCGGGCTTCTGTCCGTATAATCGCACTACTACTAAGGAAAACATGGAGTGAATTCGCGTGAACAACACACAATATGAGATCAAGGATCGTTCCGCTACTGATGTGACCGTGCAGGTGACAGCGAACGCAGCGACGGTGAAGAACGCAATCGATACGGCATATAGACGCTACAGCAAAGAGGTACAGATCCCCGGCTTCCGAAAAGGACGTGTGCCGCGGGCTTACCTTGACTCGCGTTTTGGAGTGGATCTGTTCACGGACGAGGCGCAGAAGGATATGGAAGAGGAGCACCTGCAGCAGGCCCTCGCCAATCTTGATCTGAGACCGGTGACAACGCCGGAGGTGGAGCGCGTTTCGTTCGATGCGGAGGGTCCCTTTGTGTTCACCGCGTCCTTCTCTGTCCTCCCCAATATTGAGCTTCCCGAATACCGTGGGATAGAAATGGCTGTGAAGCCGCTGGAAGGTGTCACAGAAGACGAGGTCAACGGGACGCTCGAAGAGATCAGGCGGCGCTTTGCCACCCTTGCTCCCAAGGAATCAGAGACAATCGATAGTGGCGACATCGTGCACGTCAAAGAGGGCGAGAAGGAATGGGATATGCGCGTCGACTCGGAGAACCCAGTCACCGGAAAGATGATTGGCCACAAGACCGGCGACACGGTTGAGCTGGATATCGAACGGGATGAAGGAGATCCGCTGCACGCCACGTTGACCGCGATGGACGTGAAGCAGATAGTCCTGCCTGAAATTGATGACGACTTGGCAAAGGACGCTGGGTTTGACTCTCTCGATGCGATGAGAGCAGACATCAATGAGAAGATTGCGGCATCAAAGAGCGAGAGACGCGTGGAAAGAATCAAGGGCGATCTCCTCGATAATATTGTTTCCCAGCTTGATCTTCCTCTACCCGAGAAGATGGTGGAGGAGATTGCCGCGGAGGACCTTGAGCAGTTCAAGAAGAACCTTGAGGACCCAAAGGCGCCGATGACCTTCGATGAATACCTGAAGGAGCGGGAAAAGAGCGAGGACGAGCTGCTGGTGGAGTACCGTGAGGATGCGACACAGCGCCTGCGGCGTGAGCTTGTTATGGCAAAGCTCATCGAGGCTGAGGGGATATCGATTGCCGATGAGGAGCTGGAAAAAATCGCGACCGAAGAGGCACAAGCGGGTGGCGAGGACCCAATCCGGTTCATTGCTCGCCTGAAGGCGAATGAGCGTTGGGAAGCGTATCACACCGAGAAGATCAACACTCGCATCTTCGACCTCTTGTACGAGAACGCAAAGCTATCCGAGGAGAGCGAATGAGCCCGCAGATTCCATACGTAATCGATAACCGCGGGCAGGAGGAGAGAACGTACGACATCTACTCGCGCCTGTTGGAGGACAGGATTGTCTTCCTGCGCGATCCGATCGATGACGAGGTGGCTAATGTAGTGATCGCTCAGATACTCTTCCTCGCGGCCAAGGATCCGAGCAAGGACATCAAGCTGTACATAAACTCACCCGGTGGATCGGTCACCGCCGGGCTTGCTATCTACGACACCATCCAGTATGTGCACTGCGACGTGACAACGATATGCATTGGCCAGGCGGCGAGTATGGCGGCCGTTCTCCTCTCTGCGGGGACGAAGGGAAAGCGCCAGGCGCTTCCCAATGCGCGTATCCTCATCCACCAGGTATTTGGTGGCTCGCAGGGGCAAGCGGCTGACGTCAGGATTCAAACCGATGAGCTGCTGCGCATGCACGATCAGATCAACAAGATCCTCGCAAAGCACACGGGGAAGACGCCCAAGCGTATCGCCAAGGACACCGATCGCGACTACTTCATGTCCGCGGGAGAGGCGGTCGAGTACGGTCTGATAGATCGGATCGTCGCTGCCAGCAAGTAGAGCTACGTGTCTGCAATCCGCAACTCGGCCAAGGCGATCATCATCGAGGATGATCGGATCCTGTTGACGTGTAACAAGAACGAGAATGGAATCTTCTACCTTCTTCCGGGTGGCGGGCAGCGCCACGGCGAATCGCTTACCGAGGCCCTTGTGCGAGAATGCCTGGAGGAAATCGGTGTATGTGTGTCGGTAGAAGACCTGTTGCTCGTGCGCGACTACATCTCAGCTCACCACGAGTTCGCCTCAGAGGACGCCGACG
>CAZQUT010000100.1:0-4607 GCA_964596555.1 uncultured Thermotogae bacterium | reverse complement strand
AAGGTAATCTAGTTCGCATCTTTCGTCGACAAATGTCCCGATGGCAGATGCCGTTTTCCCTTAACTTGAGGTGAAGATGGAACGCCAGAGAGCAACGACGATCAGTTACCCGCTGCATCGGCCGTACAACCCGTCACGCGTGCGTACGGTCATCTGGCCACGTACGACTCTCGCCGTGATATGCGGGGCTGTGATCGTTGCCGCTGCATGTTTCCTGTATGTATGGCAGGGGACGCGAATCCTTGCCTTCACCGCGCAGCGGGAGAGCATGAATCAAACGATCACTTCTATCGAGGAGGTGAACAGTTGGCTTGACTTCCAGATCGGACAGGCGTTCTCGTTGGATCGCGTTTCACGTATTGCGCGTGAGCAGCTCCACATGAGCGAACCGACTGACGTACGCTATGTACACATTGCACCCCACACAACAGAAGAGTGAGAAGACCCCCGCCCGTGCCTGGATTGTCATTGCGCTCCTGGCGATTGCCGGTATTGCTGTTGTCGGACGCCTAGTACAGTTGCAGATCGTCCAGCACGATCAGTGGCTGAGGGCGGCGAGTGCCATTCAAGAGCAAACCGTTGACCTTCTGCCACGGAGAGGGACGATCTACGATCGCAACAGCGTTCCGCTTGCGTTTGACGTTAAGGCAACAGCGATTGCCATCGACAGCTTCAATATGACCAACCCGGACGCAATATGCGAGATTCTCTCAGACGAACTCCATCGACCGATTTCTGAGATAGACAAGCTCGTCTACCGGGCAAGGTATTTCACGTGGATCGACCGAAGCGTTGACCTGGAGGCGGCGAAGGCAATCGAACGGCGTGTAGCAGAGGCGAACGCGAATGGCCTTATCCTCATCGATACGTGGAAACGTTGTTATCCCCAGGGCGATCTGGCATCGAACATCATTGGCTTCGTCGGCATGGACGGACACGGTCTGGAGGGGATAGAGCTGGCCTATGACGACGAGCTTGCCGGTACGAGCGCGCAGGTGCACGTTGTGAAGGGAGCGGACGGGCGTACCTATCATACCGAGACGCTTCAGGAGGGAGAACCGGGAGATGACGTGTACCTGACGATCGACTCCAACCTTCAGTTCATCTGCGAGGAAGAGATCGACAGCGGAGTGAGTCGTTTTCGCGCCAATACCGGTTTCACGATCCTCCTCGATCCCAACACTGGCGACGTACTGGCGATGGCGCAGGATCGTCGCTACGACCTGAACAAGTTCTGGGCATCAACCCCGGCACAGCGAAACAACCTGGCTACCGGGTTCATGTTCGAGCCTGGATCGACGTTCAAGGCGTTCGCTGGCCTTGCCGCACTGGATTTCGGCGTTGTCAAGCCGAGTGACACGTTCAATGGAAATGATGGAATCAACATTGCCGGGCACGTGATACACAACTCCGACAACGAATCGTTCGGCACAGTGACGTTCGCCAAAACGATCCAGTATTCGATCAACGTAGCGATGATCCGTGTCGCCCAGCTGCTGGGAGAAGACAAGTTGTATAACTTCCTCGTTGAGCTCGGCTTCGGAAAAACTACGGGGATCGAGCTTCCCGGTGAAGTGAATGGCATCCTGCGCAACGTAAACAAGTGGTCGAAGCTCGCTCTTGCCTCCACAGCGATCGGTCAATCCGTCGGGGTAACCGGGATTCAGCTTGTGCGGGCGATGGCGGCGGTGGCGAATGGTGGGGAGGTCCTCGTTCCACACATCGTGAAGCAAGTGGGAAGCGAAACGTGCGACACACCGGCCGTACTTCGTACCGTAGCTGCGTCGGCAAGCTGTGACACCATGTGCAGTTTGATGCGCGCGGTGGTGAAGGATGGGACAGCCCCCTGGGCGGATCTGCCTGGCTTCGAGGTGGCGGGTAAGACAGGCACGGCGCAGAAGGCAGTCCCTGGGCAGGGATACGTCGACGGGAAGTATACATCCCTCTTCGCTGGCTTCTTCCCTGCCGATGCACCGAAGTACCTTGGCCTTGTCGTTCTCGACGAGGTGAAGACGACCCCTGTGTGGGGTGGATACACGGCGGGAGCGATCTTCCACGACGCCGCTTCGCGATTCGTGCTGGCCGAACACATCGCACCGGTTGACAGCCTACAAGCGCAACGGGAACAGTACAAAGTTCCAACTCCATCAACTCAAGCGGCAAGATTGTCCAGCGCTGCATCCCCGCCTGCTTGGTTGCAGCTACCCTAGTACGCTTGAACACCCCCTTTATTCATGCTCATCTTGCATGAGACAGTTCTTTTCTTGTATGCGCAGGCAGGAGGTTCTAGTATTAATGGATGGAGCCCTATGCTGAGCGCATGCTTGATGAAACTTGAAGGAGGATCATGAACGTGACTGGAATTCTAAACGACCGAGAGATAAAGACTCTGTGCGAGGAAGGAGAGATGATATCGCCATTTGTCCCGGAACAAGCCGGAAAACCATCCTACGGGTTGGGAAGCTTTGGGTACGATATGCGTTTGGGTAGTACGTTCCTAGTTCCAATCGGCGGGATTAATGCCATACTCGATCCAATTGCTTTCCCACGTGGGCATTTTCGGGAGATCCAGGCGACGGATACGCTGGAGATCGCCCCGGGCTCGCAGGTGCTTGCTGAGTCGGTGGAAAGGTTTCACATACCCGACAACGTCGCCGGCGTCTGCTGGGGAAAGAGCTCCTACGCTCGTTGTGGACTGCTGGTGAACGTCACCCCTCTTGAGCCAGGTTGGAAAGGCGTGCTTACGCTCGAACTGGCAAACCTCTCTCCGCTCCCGATCCGGCTCCACGT
This sequence comes from uncultured Thermotogae bacterium, assembly GCA_964596555.1. Lineage (GTDB taxonomy): Bacteria > Bipolaricaulota > Bipolaricaulia > UBA7950 > UBA9294 > M55B144. The sequence goes on along the minus strand of CAZQUT010000100.1, from coordinate 1,817 downwards.
TGGACAAGGGATCGCGCAGGTGGTCTTCTTCCAAGGGAACAGGCCGCTTAGGACGTACGCGGAGAAAGAAGCGGGTGGGATCTATCAGGACCAGTCTGGGGTTACCCTACCCAAGTGAGGAGGAACACGTGGACTACATAAGAAAGATTGCAGAGAAGGGGCTGTGGAACTTGGGGAGGGCGGAGCTATGGGACTTTTCTTGGGCAAATCAAAACGAAAAATCGCGTATTGAAGCAGTGGCGACTGTGGCGAGCATTTGCTACGGTCGTCCGGCTAAGGATGCGAAGAAGCTTATCGATCGGCTGTGGACCGAGAGCTGCGGGCTCCCTTCTTCGGCATTCGAGTTTGTGCGGGACGCAAGGGTGCCCGGGATTGAGAATAGCTTGCGGAATAACCCTCAGCTTGCAACCTATGAGGATGATCCAGAAGCATCCGAAGAAGAGCTTGCAAAGCGGCACCGGATGAGCATCGCCACATTTCAGATCAAGGTCCCGATCTTTGTAGCCCGCCAGGTCATGCGTCATCGAACGTTCTCGTATCAGGAGCTGAGCCGCCGTTACACCGACGATAAGCATGTGCCCCCCATGTTCTGGACGCCAGAGGAGGAGGCAACCGCCGCCGCTCTGTTCCGCCTAGCCTACTCTACGGAAGAGAAGATCTACCGGCTTCTACGCGAGCTGGATGTGCGGGCGGAGGCAGCCCGCGCTGTCCTCGGAACAGGGCTGTACACGGAGCTATGGATGATGGGTGATCGGGCGGCGTGGGGAAACTACTTCGCCCTCCGTCTCGATCCCCATACGCAGAAGGAACACCGAGAGCTCGCACAAGCGATGCGCGCCCTGCTCGAAGAATACCAGCCTGGGTTCCTGATAGAACCGTCGTAACGGAACCTCACTCGCATGCATGTAAACCTTGTGCATGTTGTTCTTCCGAGGCACAATCGCTCCATTCGACATACAGAAGACCGTAAGGAGGGGACTAGATGCAGCTTCAGGACTGGGTTCAACGTTATGGCGTGGTGGTGGGACCGGAGTTCCTGCGGGTGGACGGATTTCTCAACCACCGCATCGATCCGGTGTTTATGGAGGAAGTGGGGCGACAGTTTGCTGAGATATTCAGTAAGTTAAATGTAAGCTGTGTGCTCACTGCGGAAGCGGCAGGAAATGTAGTTGCGTATGAAGTTGCCCGTCGGATTGGGGCCCGTGTGCTGTATGCCAAGAAGGGACGTGCTGCCACGATGAACCGCCCCTACGTGCGTTCCATCGTTTCCCCTACCAAAGGCACCACCGTGGAACTCTCCATCTCCAAAGACTACCTCAATGACCGTGAACGCGTCTTGATCGTGGACGATTTCCTCTATCGTGGCGATACCTCCACTGCTCTGGCGGACATGGTGATTGAGAGTGGGGCGAGCCTTGTTGGGTTTGGTTTTGTGATCGCCAAGGAGTTCGGGGAGGGGCGACAGGTTCTTGCCCGTTACGATAAGCCGGTTGCCACGTTGGTCTCGATCAGCAGTATGGATCCAGAGACAGGGGACATCGTGTTCGCTGAGGCAGAAGAACGCCGATGAGCGTCGTCATCCTCGACTTCGGGTCGCAGTACACCCGCCTAATTGCACGTCGCATCCGAGAGTTGCACGCCTACTCCGTGATCCTGCCCGGAAGAGCGACCGTTGAAGAGATCTCTAGACACAATCCGCAGGCGGTTATCCTTTCGGGTGGGCCTGCTTCTGTACTTCAGCCCGGCGCTCCGCAGCCAGATGAAGGATTGTTTGACCTCGGTTTGCCAATCCTCGGAATCTGTTACGGGATGCAGTA
>CAZQUT010000099.1:0-4608 GCA_964596555.1 uncultured Thermotogae bacterium | reverse complement strand
GGCTCTGAGACAGGCAAGACAAGACCGTGCGTCGTTGTGACTAACGATGTGTATAATGAAAGGGTTCCAGTCATTCAAGTCGTTCCAATAACGGCATGGAGCGCTAAGAAAGCTAGAATCATGACTAACGTGGAACTTCAACCCTCCAAAGGAAATGGCCTATCTAAGAGATCCATAGCAGATTGTTTACAGACGCGGCCAATAGATCGTCTCCACAGGTTGGTTGGGATTCGCGGAGAAGCGTCGCCTGCAAAGATCGAAGAAATCGATCATGCTTTGAGGATCGTTTTCGGGCTTGGGTGATAAATTCTCCGGACAAGAAACTAACCACTGGCCCGCTCGTCAAAGCATTGCTGCTCAATTAACCTCGATCGTGATCAGTTCTTCGTCTTCCTTAGGTGCTGAAATGGGGATCGTCAGCATGTCTTCAGCACCAATTCTCAGCGATTCTACGAGTTCGTTCTTGGTTCTCTCTTAAGCATTCACTCCTGCCAGATCCACAAGCCACCCGATCCACCAATACTCGTTCTTTCTGATGACAGGTCCAAACTTGATCTGCCAATCACCTGCCTTTGCTTAAAAAAGGGATGTCAAGGGGTGGAGCACAAAAGTTCCTCACCACGAATGACCTATCTGCGTCCGAAGGACAGGCAGGCACGAAGGGGTTAAAGGCACTGCTCACAGGTCGACCCCAATAAGCTTGGGCCCAGTTCCTGGTGCACTTCAATCGCACAACCAAGTACCCGATTTGACAGCTCATCGAATTCCACTCTTCGTGTCCTTCGTGCTCTTCGTGGTGAAGCTATTGTCCCTCAGTAGTGTCTTTCTCTTGGCTCGCCCAATCACTCAATGGTTCAATCTCCCGACCACTCAATCCCTACAGTGAGAACGCCTCCGGGAGGAGGTCGCGGATCGTCGTGCGCACAAACTCTCCCTCCGGATTTCCCATGAGGATCTCGATATTGGGTGCGTGTTCATATATCACCTGGCGACACGCCCCACAAGGCTGACAGTGATCTCCCTTGCACGTCACCGCAAGCTTGACGAAGTCGTGGTGTCCCTCGGAGACGGCTTTGAATATCGCGGTGCGCTCGGCACAAATCGAAAGACCGTTCACGGCGTTCTCTACGTTGACTCCGGTGAAGACCGTGCCATCAGAGCAAAGGATGGCCGCTCCAACGGGGAACTTGGAGTATGGACAGTACGCATTCACCCGCATATTGTTTGCCATTTGTAACAGAGCGTTGTCATCGATCAAAATCGGATCACCAATCCTATTTTTGCTGATACTGTACCACTCGTTATTCCCCACCAACCGCTCTCTTCGCTGAGAGGCAAGAGGTAGGCTCCCTGCACGACCAAACGCAGGAACGGTGGGCCAAGCTCGATCTGCGCGGAGACGTGCCCAGCGAATGTCGTCCAGGTAAGTCCATCGCTATGGAGCGCAGTGAGTGCCGCATCAACCTCTGCCTGATATTCAGGCCAGTTCACTTCTGGAATGATACTTCCCTGAACGAGATCAACGCCCGCTCCAAGCTCGATCCCAGCAACGATAAGATCAAGGTGCTTCACAACCTCGGTTGTCAACCTGAACGCCTGGAAGCTAAGATCGGCGGTAAGGTTCGCCATCTCACTGCCCAGGCCAAGCTCCTCGCCAGAGACCGGCTGCGAAATAGTATATCCAGCCATTTCGGCAATTCCCCGCACGATGGAATCGTTGATCAGCCCTCCCGATAGGACAACCTTGTCAATGATGATGAACGGAAGACCAACCTCAATCGTGCCCCCAATCAGGGGAAGTGGGAAGTACTCGAACGGGTATGCCTCCTCGATGTCGGTCAGACTAGCATCCAGATCGATGAGGATCGATGCCGCGTCTGTGGCAGAAATCCCCAATGCGGTGAGGGCACCGCTCGCTGCCGCATGAACCATATTGAACGGTCCGGAGAGGTCGACCGTGCAAACCGATAGGTCCAAGCCGACCCCTCCGGGAAACACAGCAAAGGAGGAAAGAAGGATAATTACCCCAAATACTAATCCCTTTGTCAGCACTCTATTCTTGTTCAATGTCGATCCCATCCTTCCCATTCGCGACGCTTGAGTACGGCGCGCTTTATCTTCCCACTTGTCGTCTTGGGAAGCTCTTTTACGAACTCAATAGCGCGTGGGTATTTGTACGGCGCGGTGACGCTCTTTACGTGATCCTGCAAGTCCTTGACGAGCTCGTCCGATGGGGAATACCCCTCAGCCAAGACGATGAACGCCTTGACAATCTCTCCGCGATCACGATTAGGAGAGGCGACCACTGCAGCCTCGACGACCGCCGGATGGCTGACGAGCGCGTCCTCCACTTCAAACGGCCCAATGCGATAGCCAGATGTGATGATGACATCATCGGCCCGCCCCTCGAAGAAGAGGTAGCCGTCCTCATCCATCCGTGCCAGATCTCCCGTGCGATACCAACCACCGGAGAAGGCTTCTTTGTCCAGTTCCGGTGCTTTCCAATAGCCATCGAAGATCGCCGGGCTGTCCGGACGAAGGGCTATCTCGCCCACTTCTCCCTTCTTAACTGGGTTACCCTGATTATCGATCAGCGTTACTCCCGGCCCCGGCGTCGGCTTGCCCATCGCCCCGGGCTTCACCTCAATGCCAGGGTAGTTGCAGACCAAGCAGACGCTCTCCGTCTGTCCGTAGCCGTCGCGGATCGTCACCCCAAATGCTCGCTTGAACGCCTCGATCGGCTCTACGTTCAGCGGCTCCCCCGCGGAGACCGCATCAGTGAGGGAAAGCTTGAACTTACCCATGTCGGGAAGTTGCGCGAATAGGCGGTACTCGGTTGGCGTAGCACAGAGCTTGGTGATCTTGTAGCGCTCCATCAGCTCAAGATAGCGCTCGCCATCGAAACGCCCATTGTACATGAGCTGTGATGCGCCGTTTGTCAGGGCGACACCGATCGGGCTCCAATACCACTTCGCCCAACCTGGAGCTGTCGTGGCCCAGATCACGTCGTCTGACGATGCGTCCCACCAGTAGCGACCGGTGATGTGATTATGAACGTACATCCAGCGATGCTTATGCACGACCGGTTTGGCGTTTCCCGTTGTTCCCGAGGTGAAGTTGATCGTCATCGGATCATCGGCAGTTAGAGAAACCTTTGCCCCATCCGCTGAGTTCTCAGCCACAAGATCGTCGAGGCTCACCCAGCCGTCGCGCTTCCCACCAATGAGGATCATCGTCAATAGCGGCGAATCCTTCTGCGCTTCCTCCACCGCCTCCGCGGTTGATACGTGGGCGATAATCACCGTTGCCTCACTCACCTGGGAGCGATAGGCGATCTCTTTTGGCTTAAGCATCTCCGAGCATGGCACGGCCACGCCGCCGGCAACGAACGTCCCTAACTGGGCCATGTGCGCCTCGGGAAGACGGGGAAGAACATGCAGCACCGGATCGCCCTTCTTCACCCCAAGCTTCATCAACCCAACACCGAATCGGCGCGCTTTGTCCGCCAGTGCAGAGAAGGTAACCTCGCGCTTGTTTCCAGCAGAGTCCTCCCAGAAGACAGCAACCTTGTGCGGCATCTTCGCCGCATGGGCCTCGACAACATCGACAATGTTGTAATCTGCCGGGATATTCCACTCAAACTCTCGCATCTCGCGCTCGTATTCGTCTTTCGTGTACGCCATCTGCTGCATCACCCTTCCGTTTGATTTTGAATTGCCACCCCGAACCTTATAGCATATAGATAGTGTCTTTGCAAATAGAGGAGGAAGATGAAAGCCAGCGTTGTCCTGAGTGCAGGTGCGGCAAAACGCGTGATCGCCAAAGGGGTAGTAGTACTCCCCACAGTGAAGAATGCCCTTGTAAAAGGCACTATCGTCATCACACTAGGGACGACAAATGCCATCGTCGCGGAGGAGATACTGGGAAGGGCGATCGATCGCGGTGCGTTCGCCGCCGGTTTCATCGACGATCGCTTCAACATAAACGAGCGCCTGGGCGAGATGGACGAGATCATCATCCGCAACGGAGAAGAGATAGAGATTGATCAACAGGAACTCCTCGACTCACTCGGCGCAAGCGACGTGATAATCAAGGGAGGAAACGCCATCGATCCCTGGGGAAATGTCGGGGTCCTCATGGCTTCCCGTACGGCGGGAACGGTTGGCCGTTACTATTCTATCGCCCTAGCACGCGGAGTGGAGGTCGTCATTCCGATCAGCCTGCAGAAGGCAATTCACACTCCAATCGATGAACTGGCGCGGCAGATGGGAAGCAAGCGGATCGATCTATACATGGGACTCCCCTGTGGGATGCATCCTATCGACGGCCATGTTACCACCGAGATCGATGCCTTGGAAACGCTGTTCCCGGTTCAAGTCGCGCAGATCGCGGGTGGAGGAGTCGGGAGCGGAGCGGGCAGTGTATCTCTGCTGATCACGGGGCAGGAGAGCGCTGTGCGTGCGGCGTTCGATCTCGTGAAGAACATCTCCGCTGAAGCCGACATCTCCCTGCAGGGAACAGCATGATCGACTCCTATCGTACGCTAGATGAAAAGGCACAAGCGAAGATTCTCCGCAAGAAATCGCGCTTCATCAGCCTGTGCTACCA
>CAZQUT010000098.1:0-4608 GCA_964596555.1 uncultured Thermotogae bacterium | reverse complement strand
GCACGATGCTGGCACTTGGACTTGACAAACTTGGGAATGTGTGCTATAAGATTTAGCTTGTGAACGTGAACACAAGCACAAAGGACCAGGTGATGGTAAAACACGAGGATGTACCGGAAGAGACTATGCAGCGGATGCTGGCGTATCTGCGCGAGCTTGACTGCATGCTCCAAGAGGGAAAGGATGCCTTTTCTTCCCAAGATCTTGCCGACACTCTCCATATGAACCCGGCTCAAGTCCGGAAGGATTTCTCATATTTCGGAGAGTTTGGAACACGCGGTGTTGGCTACGATACGCGACAGCTAACGCAAGAATTACGAAAAATCCTGAATCTTAATCGTACTTGGCAAGTGGCACTAATCGGAGTGGGAAACATCGGCTCAGCCCTCTTGCGCAACCCGGAGCTGAAGCGACAGGGGTTCGAGATAGTGCTGGCGTTTGATAAAGCTCCTAGTCGCATCGGGAAAAAACTGGGAAGTCTAACGGTGGAGGATGTGGTAAAGGTCAGTGAGCGGGTTCGAGAGGAGCAAGTACAACTGGCAATAATCTCCACGCCGGTGGAGTGTGCCCAGGAGATGGCCAATACTCTGATTCAAGCGGGTATCAAAGGATTTCTCTGCTTTGCTCCCTGCCATTTGCATGTCCCTGATGACGTTCGGATTGTGCCGATTGATATCCCTATGGCATTGGGGAAGCTGGTCTACCGCCTGTAGGAGGTCTGCGTTGGAAAAACACGGTGAACATCGGATTGCACGTTACCTGGCCGCTTTCCTCGTTTCGTTTGCGGTGTGGCTAGCTCTCGTTGGCACAATGAATTGGCAAGAGTTTCTCATGGGAGGAGTGTTGTCAGCAATCGCTGCCGCATTCGGCTGGCGTTACTTCTCGCAAGCGGGATTTTCTCACTTAAGCGTAAAAAAGCTGCTCTATCTGATCGCCTATATTCCGGTATTCTTTTGGGCAATGATCAAGGCAAACTTCGATGTCGCCTATCGAGTGATCCATCCTCGTATGCCCATCAATCCCGGCATCGTTCTCATTAAGACTGATCTGAAGTCCGATAGCGGGAAGCTGGCTCTGGCCAACTCCATCACCCTCACTCCGGGAACGCTGACCATGGACGTGAAGGGAGAGAATCTACTCATCCATTGGATCAACGTCAAGACCACGGACACGGATGAAGCAACCAGGATTATTGGTAAGCGATTCGAGCGGTTCCTGAAGGTGATTTTCTCATGACAGCGCTGTGGTTGTTGTTCCTATCGTTTGGTGCAGCGGGGATTGTGCTCTGCTTGGCGCGCGCGACAGCGGGGCCCACGACCCCCGATCGAGTTGTGGGGGTGGACGGCACGGTCACTATCACTATCGCGCTGATGGTCCTGCTTGCCTCGTTCTTCGATCGTCAGATCTACTTGGACGTGGCGCTGGTATACGCGGTCCTTGGGTTCATCGGGGTCCTCGCGGTGGCTCGCTACATGGAACGGGGGGTGTAATGCACATCTTTGGCGAGGTTCTAATTGGAATCGGAACAGCGTTTCTCTTCCTCGGAGGTCTTGGGATTTTCCGTCTTCCCGACGTGTACAACCGCCTGCAGGCAGGGACAAAGTGCACAACACTGGGCGCGTTTTCCACGATCCTGGGTGTGGGCTTCGTCCACCCGAACTGGATGATGAAGTCGATCGTTATCGCGGTGTTTATTCTGCTGACCAACCCGATCAGTGCACACGCCCTGGCGCGAGCAAGCTACAAGAGCGGGATCAAGCTGTGGGACAAGAGCGTTGTCGATCGCTGCCAAGAGTTCGAGGAGTGTCAGGAGATCATAAAGGAGGAGGAAGGATGATCTACATCGCCATTCTTACTGTAGCGATGCTCATCGCTGCCGGAGCGGCCTATCTCTTTCGCGACCTGATCGCCGCGGTCGTCGCTTGCGCCGCGGTGAGCCTGATCGCTTCTGCCCTGTTCTACCTGTTGCAGGCACCGGATGTGGCGATGGCAGAAGCGGCAATCGGTGCTGCGCTGACTACCGCCATCTTCGTGATCGCCATCCGCAAAACCGGGAGGTACGAGAAATGAGAGCATTCCTGAGCTTCAGCATTCTCTCCTTGATCGTAGTCGGGCTGGCACTTTCCCTCTCCCATGTACCGTTCGGTCAGGATCGGATGAGAGTTGCCGACTACTACCTCGATCATGGGGCAACCGACACGGGCGCACCGAACCTCGTCACAGCGGTCGTGTTAAACTACCGCGCTCTCGATACCCTGGGCGAGATAACAGTTCTGTTCATCGCCTCGCTTGGAGTGGGGATTTTCCTTTCGTTGCAGAAGAAGAAAGACACAACCAAAGATACGAAAAATCTGCCGGAAGCGAGCCTAATCGTCCGCCGGGGATCACAATTCCTATTTCCGCTCATTCTGTTATTTGGAGGATACATCTTTCTCCATGGGCATCTCACCCCGGGGGGAGGATTCCAAGGCGGATCGGTGATCGCTTCGGCGTTCTTGCTGATGTTCCTTGGTAACACCGGGTATCGCCTGCGCCAGGGACCACTGGCAGTGACGGAGAGCCTGGCCGGGATCACTTTCGTCATCATCGGTCTGATCGGTCTGGGGATCGGGGGATACTTCCTCAACAACTTCCTTCCCAAGGGGAGTGAATTTGCTCTCTTCAGCGCCGGTGTCATTCCCATCCTCTACGCGGCGATCGGGCTAAAGGTCGGGGCGGAGCTGGCGGGAATTGTAGCCAATATGTTTGAAAGCGGGAGTGAAAGATGACGATCGGAAATCCAATGATGTACGTTGGAGCAGTCGGGCTGATTATGATCGGTTTGTTTACCATGCTTAGTAAAAGAAACCTGATCAAGATCATCATTGGATTGACGCTCTTAGATACGGGAGTGAACCTTCTGTTGATCGCAATTGGGTACGTCCATAATCGAACCGCCCCGATCATTACCCGCGTGCACGCCGATCCGAGCAAGATGGTCGATCCAATCCCCCAAGCACTCGTCCTAACGGCAATCGTTATCGGTCTTGGTGTGACTGCCCTTGCCCTTGCCTTAGCGATCCGAGTATATGGGCACTACAAGACGCTCGATACACGCAAGATTAGGGGGCTCAAATGGTAGCCGCGTTACTCATCGCACTTCCGTTCCTAGGCGCGTTCTTGATTCCCCTTGTGGGGCTAGCCAGCAAGAGGCTCTCTCACTACATACCAGCAGCAGTCATGCTCACGAATCTAGGGATTTCGCTTGCCCTTCTTCCGCAGGTGATGCGCTCGCCGATAGTAATCTCCATAAGCGGGTGGACGCCGCCGCTTGCTATCAACTTTGTGGTCGGTCCGCTGGGATTGGGCCTCGTGATTCTCATTTCCCTCATCGGATTCCTAGTCACGGTTTACGGGGTGGGCTACATCCATGAGGAGCCGAAGGAGAAGTACCACATACTAATCCTCACCCTCCTCACCGGGGCAACGGGCATGGTCCTCACCGGCGACATCTTCAATCTGTTCGTCTTCTTTGAGATCTTGAGCCTCTCCTCCTACGCGCTCACCGGGTACAACCGTGATCGCGGGGGGACGGAGGCGGCGATCAAGTATCTTATTCAAGGGTCGATCGGATCCGCGTTCATCCTGATTGGGATTGCCCTCCTGTACGGGATAACAGGGACACTGAACATGGCCGACATCGCCGCGCACATCGCGGGGGCCGATCCAACACTGTTGTTCATGGCCATGTCGCTACTCATCGTCGGGTTCGGGGTAGAGGCGGCGATTTTCCCGCTCAATGCCTGGCTTCCCGATGCGCATTCTTCTGCTCCGTCCTCGGTGAGCGCGATCCTCTCGGGAATCGCCATCGAGACGGGGGCATACGCCGTGGCACGGATCGTGTACACGGTCTTCGATAACCACGGGATTATGTTAATCCTTGCCATCTTGGGAGTGATAACGCTGCTGCTCGGCGAGATGTCGGCCTTCAGACAGAAGAGTGACATCAAACGGTTGCTTGCCTATTCGAGTATTGGACAGATGGGGTTGATCATGCTCGCCTTCGGGATCGCTAGCGATGCCGGGGTATTCGCCGCGCTGTTTCAGCTCGTCAGCCATACATTGGCCAAGGCCCTGCTGTTCATGGCAAGCGGCTACATCATCTATCGCGTTGGCTCGAAAAAGCTATCGGCCCTCGCCGGACTCGGGAGGAAGATGCCATTCACCGGCGCGATGATTGCGGTTGCTGTCCTATCGCTTGTCGGGGTGCCACCGTTCGCCGGATTCATGAGCAAGTTCTCCATCGTACGGGCCGCACTGGCACAGCACAGCGCTACATACACGGGGCTTATCGTGCTGGTGCTGTTGGCAACGGTGATCGAGGTTGGATACTTCATGAAACTACTGCAAATCATGTTCTTCACCGAGGCAGAGACAGAGGGAGCAGTGAAGGAGCTTCCACTGTCTGCTCTTATTCCGATCACCATCCTGGCAGCGCTCATCATCGCCATCGGTGTCTACCCACAAATGATCAGCGGCGTGTTGCAACAGGCGGCAAGCGGGCTCGTAGAGAGATCGGCCTACATCCAATCAGTATTGGGAGCGCTGTAACATGATCCTAGAAATACT
>CAZQUT010000097.1:0-4620 GCA_964596555.1 uncultured Thermotogae bacterium | reverse complement strand
GGCCGCGTCCGCTTCCCCAAGGAATTGGGCAAGCCTTACAAGCGCGAGTAGTTATCGAGTTGACTTGTCGAAAGGGAAATCCTATGATAACGGTAGCAGGAAAATAGTCGGAAACAGTGTCGCGCTCACAAGCAAAGGAGTGAACACTGATCTTCCGGAGGGTGCTTTAAACCTATAGGAGGTGGCAGTATGCGGAGGATTGCAGTATTGGCTCTAGTGGCCGTATTGGCGCTAGGAATTCTGGGCTTTGCTCAGGAGATTGGGACGAAAGCCAACCCGATCTACATGCTCCTCGTTCCATCCACAGAGGGAGCAACCGTACAGGCGATCGGAGACAAGATTGCCGAGGATATCTACAACCGGACAGGACTCTATGTAGTGGCTAGTCTACAGGCCGACTATACGGCAATGATCGAGGCGTTCGCCGCTGCCGAGGGTGACACGTTCGGTATTCCAACGACCGATCAGTATATCCGTATTTTCGATCGGACTAACGGAAATGTCAGCCCACGACTCGGCTCAGAGCGCTACGGATACCCGTACTACTTCGCGAGCATCTATGCACGCCGCGATTCCGGCATCAAGTCGCTAGCTGACCTGCAGGGCACGGTCTGGATTTACAACGACACCGGTTCTACTTCCGGGTATGTCTTCCCGAACATGGTCTTCAATAGCGCCGGGATTACATTCAGCAACATCGTGGAGAGCGGTGGACACACCAACTCCATGGTCGCGCTCATCGAAGGACAGGGAGACTTTTGCACCGGTTACGGTTCCCCCCCTGTTCCTCCTTCTGCTTGGAGCGGCGACAACTGGCAGTGGGGCGACGACCCTGAACTGTGGCTCTGGGATCATTACAACGGCCAGCTCTTCCGCGAGGGACTGTACGGAAAGTGTGTCGACCTTCGTTCTGCGGTGAAGAAGCTCTACGATTTCGACACCGTTCTCACGGATATTGGCGTAGTCGACACAATTGGCCCGATCCCCAACGACTGCATGGCGTTCGGTCCGGAGTTCCCAAAGGATGTCGCGGACACAATCGTCGCCGCAGTGCAGGATCAGTTCAAGGACGACGCGATGAAGGCCCTGTGGGGCGACGCGAACTTCTACGAGTGGGGTGCAGTAGCTGAGATCGACGACTCGTTCTACGACGGGTATCGCACAATTCTCGGCCTTCCTATCCCCGAGCGATAGACAGGTTGTGATTCGGCTCTGTGCCGAATAAACTTATGGGAGGGGAGATTCCCCTCCCATTCTTTTTTTCAAGGACAAGGATATGGCCGAACAACTTGTTATTGAGCATCTATCCAAGGTATATGCACGTGGAGAGGTGCGAGCACTGAACGATGTCAGTTTCACCGTCAAGAAGGGCGAGTTTCTGGTCGTTATCGGGCTCTCTGGTTCAGGGAAGTCGACGCTTCTTCGGTGCATCAATCGACTGATTGAACCTACAGCCGGGAAGATTTTCTTTGAAGGGGTCGATGTGACCGCGGCCTCGTCGCGGGAGCTTCTGCGCATCCGTCGCAAGATGGGGATGATCTTCCAGCAGTTCAATCTGGTCAAACGCTCGTCGGTGTTGACCAACGTCCTCGCTGGCCGACTTGGTTATGTCAACCCATGGCTATCGGCGATCCACAAGTTTCCCCGCGAGGACATCGAGATGGCGTTCAAGAACCTCGATCGAGTGGCAATTACGGATCAGGCGTACAAGCGAGCCGATGAGCTTTCAGGTGGCCAACAACAGCGAGTGGGTATCGCGCGCGCATTGATGCAGGAGCCAGCCCTTCTCATGGCGGATGAACCGGTATCAGCCCTCGATCCAGCGACATCTCACTCGGTGATGAAGTACCTCGAACAGATGAACCAGGAAGACGGCGTCACCGTCATCACCAGTTTGCACTTCCTCTCGTTGGCCAGAAGATACGGCACACGCATTATGGCGCTGAAGGATGGCGAAACTGTATTCGATGGGCTCCCATCTGAGATCGACGAGTTGCGCTTCAAGGAGATCTATGGCGACGAAGCCGAGCAAGTTGAGGTCCGGTAAACCGCTCACCCGTTTCGGCGCACTGAAGACGCGGTTTGGGGCGTTCTTCGTCGACTGGGCCCTGTGGGGATATGTAGCCTACGCAGTGGTTTATCTTCTCAATCGTTATTGGTATACAGAGATTTATTTCTATGGTCGCCTCACCGTGCCCACCTGGGGCTGGCCAATCGTCATCTTGGGCACACTCGAGTTAGCCGTTATCAGCCACGCCTTTGCACAGAGCATTGGACTGAGCGCATTCGGATTGAGGGTGCTTACACAAGACTATCAGTACCCATCTCGTGCAGCGCGTTTGCGCCGTTATCTGTGGTGGCACGTATCCCTTCTCTCGTTGCCAATTACTCTGTTTGGGTCTGGACTTAATAATCAATTGCTGCACGACCAAATGAGCAAGACGGGGATGTTCCGGATCAAGGATGTAAAGGATGAAATGCCTGTTAGTACTCCGCGCGCATGGTACAAGACAAACCGCGGCGTAGTTGCGGTCCTTCTCATCGCCTTGACCATATGGGTGGGTGGGTTAGTAACTCAGATTAACATCTCCGCGTTGATTGACCGTGCCCCGAAGACGGCCTATATGTGGAAAGCCCTTGTAACGCCCGACTTCACGCACCTGTTTGCTCTTGACCCGGAACTTGCAGTTAACGCAAATCCTGACCTGCCGGCATCGATATTCTCCGGTCTCCTGCAATCGCTGTTCATGGCCCTCCTTGCGACCGTATTAGGAGGCATAATCGCGTTTCCGTTGAGTTTCTTGGGCGCACGCAACATGATGGGATTCAGCTCACTGGGCTGGGCGATATATTGGGTAATGCGGGGTTTCTTCAACATCGTGCGGTCGATCGAATCATTGCTGTGGGGAATAATCTTTGCCATATGGGTAGGATTCGGCCCATTCGCCGGTGTACTGGCCCTCTCAGTGCATACGATTGCGGCGCTCGGCAAGCTGTACTCGGAGCAAGTAGAAGGGATCGATCCCGGTCCATTGGAGGCGATGGCCTCCAGTGGAGCACGGCGTTGGCAAGTGATCATGTACGGTGTTATTCCCCAGGTAGTTCCGTCCTTCCTTGCGTTCACTCTATATCGCTGGGACATTAACCTCCGTATGGCCACCGTCATTTCTCTTGTCGGAGGCGGCGGAATCGGACGGCTGCTGTTCTACTACAAAGGGCAAGTTGGGCGAATCCCAAATGCCTGGAATCAAGTAGCGGCTGTAATTGCGGTCATCGTTGTGGTGGTATGGTTGCTTGATTACCTAAGCGGCAGAGTGCGGGAGAAGATCAACTGATGCAGGATAATTACCATGCCGGATTCATGACAGATAATCCCAATTTTGGCAAGCGCTTCCAAGCAATTCGCTGTCGGTCGCTAGTCTTTCTTACGGACGTCATCGCTCTATCCTACCTATGGACATTGGCCTCCTACTGTTGGAACAGATTTGCCTTGGGAATCGGAAGCTACGCTACTCTCCCCTGGTGGGTGATGCTCATCGTTGCGGTGGAACTTGCCGCTGTATGGGAGAACTTCGGCGTGTCTCTCGGGATGCGTCTTCTTGGATTGCGTCTCTCTTCACGTGGAGAGAAGAGTGGAATAGCGACTCACATCTTGCGTTATATCGTATGGCATATCGCCCCTTTATCTCTAATCTCGTTTTTCTTCTCTTCACAACAGGCACCGTGGCATGACAGACTGACGCACTTGTATGCCGTCAGTGCCGCTGAGGTAGAGGAGAAGAGAGGCCCCTGGTATCACACAAGCTGGAAAAACGCGCTTGCCCTCATCGCGGGGATAACCGTCCTTACCGCCTTTGGAGTGACCGATGTGAATCTGTATGCCTTGTTCACAAGAGCAAGTAGGACCGGCAGAATCTGGGTGAGGCTTCTAAATCCGGATTTCAGTCTTCTGGGAAGCGGATTCCGTCTTCTTATTGTCACGATCTACATGGCGTTAATGGCAACGATCTTCGCCATCGTGATCGCTGTTCCACTGAGCTTCCTGGCCGCACGCAATCTTGCACAGGGGGTCATCGGTCATGCAATCTACACTATAGTTAGAGTGGTGATCAGTGTTACCCGGTCAATCGACGCAATCATCTGGGCGATCATCTTCCTGGTGTGGGTGCGCGTAGGCGCCTTCCCGGGTGTGCTGGCACTGTTTGTCCACTCGATTGCCGACCTGACCAAACTCTACTCCGAGCGATTGGAATCGATCGATCCCGGACCGGTGGAAGCGATCCGTGCCGCGGGAGGAAACAGGCTGCAGGTGATCTTGTACGGGATCGTGCCGCAGATCATCAACCCGTACCTTTCGTTCACTCTCTACCGCTGGGACATCAATGTGCGCATGGCGACGATCATCGGGATCGTCGGTGGTGGTGGTATTGGGCAGAGCCTGTACCAATACATGAAGGTCTCAGACTACCGTAGCGCCGGGATGATGATGCTTCTTATCGTGATCACCGTGTGGTCGATTGACTACCTATCCGCTCGCCTGCGAGCACGGCTCAACTGAATCAATTTAGCAATTTAGTGAGCGGAACATTGAGCGATTGTAGAGGAACATCATCCAATCAC
>CAZQUT010000096.1:0-4680 GCA_964596555.1 uncultured Thermotogae bacterium | reverse complement strand
GGGCGATCGAAGTACTCGGCGAGGCTGCTCACCAGGAGGTAGTGGCTGGTCTCTTGTTTTGCTAGCTTGGTGAAGAGATCCTTCACCTTATCATCATCCGCGGATACAGCCTTCTCCTCGTAGAATCGCTTCGTCGCCTGCTCAATCTCCATCGCTTTCTGCAATATCTCACGCAGAGTGCCGTCGCTGGAAATCGCGTTCTTCCCCTCCTTCACGGCTCCCTCCACTAACCCGCGAACGTCCTGCAACAGAGGCGAGTCCGCAAGTTCTCCGTGAAGACCGTCCTTCATCTTCCCGAGGAGTTCAGCGTGCCGCTTCTCCTCATTCACCAAAAGGGTGAGGATCTTCTTCCCACTCGGGTCGGTTACCCTCTCCGCCGCCTCCGCATAGTAGGTGCGTGCCCGCTCCTCCAAACCGATTGCATCGTCCAATATCGTCATGACGCCTCCTTTTCATTAGTTAGCTGCTATCTGCTCTAGTGCCACGAACAAACCGCCGCGGGGCATCAGAACAGTTCCCCGGCGAAGATCTCCCGTGGGATGAATGCCTTCACTGTTTTGTACGGATCAACGAGTTGGCTGATGCGAATGTCAACCGCCAGGCTGGCGAGCATCGCCGCCTCGGCAAATGTGATCCCACGCCGATGCTGCAAGAAGAGGACCGCCTCCCGCGTCGCCTCGTGGAGAGCGGCCTCGATCGTGGGGAGGGAGACAATAATGTACAGTCCACCTTCTCGTTCAACCACGGGCCAGCGCATCTGATGACCCTTGATGAGGTCTATCGCCACCGTTATCCGGGCAGAGACTTCACAACCCGAAACACACACCTCGCCATCTCCCATCACAGCATGTACGTCGCCCATCGCCAGCAATCCGCCCGACTGAAAGACAGGAAGATAAAGCGTTGTCCCTTCCCCAATCTCCTTTGTGTCCATGTTCCCACCATGCCGGTGAGCGCTCCCCGTAGGGAAAGCCTCTCCCCCGGTAGCGACGCCGATTACCCCGATCATCGGGCAAATTGGGAGCTTGAGGTCGTCGAAGTGGACGTACCCATTTCTGATCGGAAGAATCTTCGTTGCGTGCCCCTCCATCTCGTCGCCAAGTACGCCCATCCCTTCACCGGTTACAATCGCCCCTTGTTCCGGCAGTTCGATCTTCTCGATGTGGATGGCGAGCGTATCACCGGACATCGCTCCCTTGATAGACAGTGGACCAGTTGCCGGGTTCACTCTGGAGAAATCCAGGTTCTCAAGCTTGTCCTCTGGAGTCCTGATCTGTCCACCAAACGCATCGATCGTCTCGAAGATCACCGTACTTGGCGGTGAGACCGTTAGGATTGGGTCCATGCTGGGCGCGAACGCATAGATGCTATTGTCGGATTGCAGCGTCCTCATCTTACAGCCTCCTATTGACCCTACCTACCACGTCATCGGCACGTACCCATCTTGAATCGCTTTCGAGATGGGGGCTCCCACATAATCAACGCTGCAGCCCAGTTTGATGAGCAGATCGCTCACACCGTACTTATCCGAGCACCATTTGCAGGCAACAGGGACTGTACCCTCAGCGATTATCTCCCGCACTGCCGCTTGCAAATCGGGATCGGTGCTGATTGTCACCTCTGATGGGCCGAAGAAATAGAGCAACGTATCGTTCATCCATCCCTGTTTGACGGCGTTCATGGCATACATCAGCCCCATCTCGAGTACCTTTGGATCTGCGGATACCAGGATTACGGCCACTTTATCGCTCATCAGTATCCTCCTTCCTCTATACACCAACGTAGCGCGCATACAAGGAGCGTGCCAGCTTGGCATCATCCGTCCCCTTGATGATCGCGCGGCCGTCCGCGAACACCGAGATCTCTTTGCCGTGTGCGCGGAAGACTAGAATGTATTCTGTCTGCTCCACCTCCCCCAGCGGGGAGAGCTTAGCGGCAAGCTCCGGGAGAGATATCTTCCCAGGCATTGCCGGTGTGATCTGAATAGCATTTCGCCCACAGAGCGATGTGATGATCTCTTCTTTCTCCGCATTCAGAAACTCAAATTCCCTCTTCCCGCAGCAGACGCACTCTGCCGCCTTCTCCACTTCCAGGGTGGAAAAAGTCTGCTCCCAGACATCGATTATCGCCAATCGCGATTCTCCGGCTTCCCCCAGTAGAAGCTTGATCGCCTCGGTACTCTCCCATCCGGCGATAACCAGAGGAGCGGTGCTCAACACCCCCGCCGTGTCACAGGTAGGAAGAGCCCCGGCAGGGGGAGGACTGGCAAAGAGACACCGCAAGCACGGTCCATCCGGTAGAATGGGCATCAGCAGGCCGCTTGTCCCGATCGCCGCCGCATATATCCATGGAATCCCATGTTTCACGCAGGCATCGTTTACCACGAACCGCGTGTGAAAGTTATCGGTACCATCCAAGACAAGGTCAACGTCCCGAATCAAGGATTCAATATTCGTGTGATTTACGTCTGTTACGACCGGCTCTAGGGTGATACTTGAGTTGATCCGCTTGAGCTTCTCGTAAGCGGCGATCGCTTTTGGTCGCCCGACATCGGCTTCATCAAACAAGACCTGGCGCTGAAGGTTGTTGAGCTCAACGAAATCACGATCGATGATGGCGATATGCCCCACGCCGGCACGGGCGAGCGTGTTCGCTACCACGGAGCCAAGGGCACCACAACCGATGATCGCCACCCGGCTCTTGGAGAGCTTCTCCTGCCCCTCAAGACCGAACTGCGGGAGGATCACCTGTCTAGAATATCGCTCCTCCATATCCTCTCCTCACCTGTGTAGATGTTCATCCGCCCGCCGCGAGCAAATCCGATGACGGTCAATCCCGCCTTTTTCGCAACCTCGATCGCTAGACTGGTTACCGCTCCACGAGAGATAACAAGCGGTATATTTGCCACGGCACACTTATACACTATTTCCGAGGATATCCGTCCCGTTGACGCAAGGAACACGTGAGCAAAATCTATTCCTTTGGTCAACGCGTACCCAATCGCTTTGTCCACCGCATTGTGTCTGCCTACATCCTCAACAAGACAGAGCGCACCGCTCTTATTAACCAAGCCTACACAATGGACACCGCCAGTAGCGCGGTGAAGAGAGGAGCTGAGGGCATCATGTACACCCGCGGTTAGTACCTCAACGGTGATGTGCAAAGACGTACTAACAGTGGGAATCGATGCTTCGTCCAAGAAGGACGAACTGCCGCCGCAGCCACTCACAATCAATCGCCTGGGCGCATGCAATGAAAGATCATACCCGGGAATCAAGACATGAAC
Organism: uncultured Thermotogae bacterium; assembly: GCA_964596555.1. Taxonomy (GTDB): domain Bacteria; phylum Bipolaricaulota; class Bipolaricaulia; order UBA7950; family UBA9294; genus M55B144. The sequence goes on along the minus strand of CAZQUT010000096.1, from coordinate 1,394 downwards.
GCTTCCCTCTTTCACCTCCAATACGTCTACCTCCGAAAGCTCATGGATCACGCCTGAGGAGTAGAGATGCCCAAGGACAAATTCCGGGACCATCTGCGGGCTGATCATGGCCGTTACAAAATGGCGACCGTTGATGAAGACAGAAAGAGGGGTTTCGGTCGCGACGGCATCCATTACCGAGGTAATCTTGCCATCCATCAATCGCTGACAAGCAAATTCCTTCTTCATGTTCATGGTTGTCTATGTGCGAGAGAGAGCCTTATTAAGCGTGGTTAGTAGGATCTCTACCTCCTCCTGTGTGTTATACAAGTAAAGGGATACACGTACCACCCCGTCTTTCAGCCCTAGTTCCTTCATCAACGGTAAGGCGCACTGATGTCCTGAGCGCACCAAGATCCCGGCGGCTTCGTCGAGTAGTAGCGCCACATCGTGTGGATGCATGCCCTCCACGACAAATGGTACTACGCCGATCCGACCGTGCGTCCCCTTCTCACCGACAATCCTCACCCTCTTGATGTGCTCTAGCCCGCTGAGCAGTTGCTCGGTCAGACGCGCCTCATGCGCCTCCACCCATTCCATGCCCAGGGCGTTCAAGTAATCGACCGCCCGTCCCAGACCTATCACCCCGGCTATATTGGGAGTGCCCGCCTCAAAGCCCGTGTATCCCGGGGCAAGCACGTATTCATCCATCGATACATCCTCGATCGCGCCGCCGCCCACGACCAGCGGAGAAAGCTGGGAGAGCAGATCCTCCCTCACCCACAGCACACCAGTTCCTGTTGGTCCGAGCATCTTATGGCCGGAAAAGCAGAGAAAATCACACCCTAGCCGCTCGACATCGACCGGCATGTGCGGGACCGACTGGGCGCCATCGACAAGGAGCAACGCCCCCTTCTCATGGCAAAGCGCGGAGAGATCAGATATGGGAGTAATCGTTCCCAACACGTTAGAGACGTGCGCAACCGCCACCAGTTTCGTCCTCTCATCGATCGCACCCTGGAAGTCATCCAGCTCCAAATGCCCTGTTGGACTGGCTTTGACAACGGTTACCTCGACTCCTCGCTCTCTTAGCCGCAGCCAAGGCAAGAAGTTTGAGTGATGCTCCAGGTTGGTCGTCACAATATGATCCCCTGGTTGCAATGAAATCCCTTGTGCCACGGTGTTTATCGCATATGTAGCGCTTTGGGTGAAGATAATCTCTTCTTCCTTCCCCCCGATGAGCGTGGCAATCTTGCGACGGGCCGCCAAGTACTTTGCCCCGGCAATCTGAGAGAGGTGATGAACACCTCGCCCTGTGTTGGCGTTGTATTCCCTGTAGTATTCCGCCACCCCCTCAACTACGGAAATCGGGGTGAGGCTCGTAGCGGCGCTGTCAAGATAGATGACCTTTTGCG
>CAZQUT010000095.1:0-4697 GCA_964596555.1 uncultured Thermotogae bacterium | reverse complement strand
AGCATCATGTCCGCCAGATCGACGAGCGTGTGACAGCGGTGGCGCAGTAACTCCGCACCCAGGGTCAAGCGTTCATTGCCGGCCGTTTTCCACATCTCTTCTGTCACCGTTTCCGATTCAAGGACGAACCCGCGCACAAGATCGACCAACCGTGCAGGGTCAGCGAGCTTCATGTGCTGTTGATTTAGCCAACGCAGCTTCTCCTCGTCGAAAATGGCGGCGGAGCTACCGACGCGCTTCAGGCTAAACAGTTTCACTAATCTATCGCGGGTAAACACTTCCTCATCGCCGTGCGACCAGCCGAGGCGAGCGAAAAAGTTGACCATCGCTTCCGGGAGGAACCCCCGTCGCCGGTACTCCAGAACAGACGTTACGCCATGCCGCTTGGAGAGCCGTGTGCGATCGGGGCCGAGGATCATCGGCAGGTGAGCAAAGCGTGGCAACTTACGACCCAGTGCCTGGTAAAGGAGGATTTGCTTGGGGGTGTTTACCAGATGATCGTCACCACGAATGACGTGCGTGATCTCCATGTCGGCATCATCGACCACAACGACGAAGTTGTAGACGAAGGTTCCATCGGAGCGGCGGATGACGAAGTCCTTGATCTGATCGTGATTGAACGTGACATCGCCAGCAAGAATGTCGTGCACAACAGTCTCCCCCGGCGGAACCTTGAACCACCACGCACCGTCCTGCTCATACGCGTTTCCGCTATCGAGAAGGCTTTGCGCCGTAGCCAGGTGTACGTCCGTACGGTCCGTCTGCCGGTAGTACTCGTCCCAATCGAGACCCAGCCAGGTCATCGCCTCAACAATCTGATCGATCGATTCCTGCGTGGAGCGCTCCTGATCCGTATCCTCGATCCGCAGAACGAATGTACCGCCCTGATGCCGTGCATACAGCCAATTGAACAGCGCCGTGCGTGCACCGCCTACATGCAAGTAGCCGGTTGGGCTGGGCGCAAATCTGACCTTGATCATCGCTTTCTCCCTTCGTGTCTGGATTGAACCAGGAGTTTACCACATTTCCGAAGCCCTTTTCGAGCAGAACCGTACGCCAGGGAGCGTTGTACGCATTTGACGCACACCGATCACTCAATCACTCAATCTCCCGATCTCTCAATTCTAGAGTTCCTCGTGCGCTGTGCGGGCAATGATCTCGTCTTGCAGGCTCGGTTCGAGGTTGTTGAAGTAGTCGCTGTATCCTGCTACTCGCACGATCAGGTCACGGTGCTCCTCGGGATGTAGCTTTGCTTCACGTAGCGTATCCGCGCCGACGACGTTGAATTGGATGTGATGTCCATCGTAGCGAAAATACGTGCGCACGAGTGCGGCCAGCTTGTCGATTCCAGCATCACTAGCCAGGACGGATGGGAGGAACTTCTGGTTCAAGAGCGTCCCACCGGTGCGTACATGGTCGATCTTTCCCATCGAGCGGACGACGGCTGTCGGACCATGCGTATCCGCTCCCTGACTGGGGGAAATCCCATCGGAGAGTGGCCTCCCAGCAAGTCGACCGTTCGCCGTTGCCCCAAGCATCTTTCCAAAGTAGATGTGCACCGTAGTGGGGAGCAGGTTTATCCGGTAGGAGCCACCGTTGGTGTTATCTCGGCCATCGATCGCATCGAAGTAGGCATCGAAGAGTGCGCGGGCGATATCGTCCGCGCGATCATCATCGTTTCCAAACGCCGGGGACGAAGAAAGTCGCCGGCGCAGTGCTTCGGTGTCCTTGAAGTCCTCATCGAGTGTGTGCACCAGATCAGCAAGAGATACGTCAGATTCGTCGAACACGTGTTCCTTGATAGCCGACAATGCATCGGTGGTCGTTCCCAGCCCGACTCCTTGAATGTAGGTTGTCGGGTAGCGAGGGCCGCCATCGTTGTAGTCCCTCCCCCGCTCGATGCAGTCATCAACAAGCAGCGACAGGAACGGGACAGGCATTTCCTTGGCGTAGAGCCGCTCGATCGTGCTGTTCCCGGCTATCTTCAGGTCGACGAAGTACTGAAGCTGCCGACGGTAAGCAGTAAACAGCTCATCGAAAGTGGCGAAATCGCCCACATCGCCGGTCTCGATCCCCAGCATTTTACCGGTGCGCGGATCGATCCCGTTGTGCAGGGTGATCTCCAGGATCTTCGGCCAGTTCATATACCCGGTAAGGACGCAGCTCTCCTTGCCGAATGCGCTGATTGTGACGCACCCGCTCGGACCGCCGTTTCGCGCGTCTTCGATACTCTTCCCCGCACGCAGAAATTCCTGCACGATGGCATCAGTGTTAAAGATCGACGGTTGACCAAACCCTTGGCGCACGACGCGCAGCGCCGCCTTGAGGAATCGATTGGGGTTTTTCTTGCTCAGTTGGACGCACGAGCCGCTGAACGGGAGGCGCATTTCTCCAATTACATCGAGGATGATGTAGGAGACATCGTTCACCGCATCTTCGCCGTTCTCCGTCAACCCTCCAGTATTGACGAGGACAAAGTCGTTGTACGTCGCGCTTTGTTCCTCAGTGATCCCCACCTTAGGCGGTGCGGGTTGGTTGGAAAACTTGATCCACAGGCACTCAAGGAGATCCTTGGCCTGATCACGGGTTAGAGACTCGGAAGCAAGCTCCCGCTGGTAGAATGGATTGAGGTGCTGATCCAGCCGGCCCGGGTTGAACGAGTCCCAACTGTTCAGTTCGATGACCACTCCCAGGTGGACGAACCAGTACATCTGGATCGCTTCCCGGAATGTGCGCGGGGCATGTGCAGGGACACGCTCACAGATCTGTGCGATCTTCTCAAGCTCCTCGCGCCGACCGTGGTCGGATTCGCCTGCCGCCATCTCTCTGGCGAGTGTTGCGTACCTAGCGGCATAGGAGATCATCGCCTTGGCAGCGATCGCCATCGCTTGCAGTTCTTCATCCCTGTCATGGGCACGAGGATCGGTTTTCCGATTGAGGCTTGTGCGTACCCCTTTAATATGCTCTATGAAGTCGCGCAGGCCATGATGGTAGATCTTATCGTCGAGAACAGCGTGCCCTGGGGAACGTTGCTCCATGAACTCGGTGAAGACTCCGGCGTCAAACGCCTTCCGCCACTGCGGCGTCATCGCGGCAAAAACCTTCTCCCGCATCGAGCGCCCGTGCCAAAACGGGATCACCTTCGAGGTGAGCACATTCATGGCATCATCGCTCACGGCAAATGGAGTGCGCAGGCGACCATCAAGGAGGCGCAGGTCATCCTCGGAGTGGCTGCACAGTTCGGGATAGGTGGGGGTCTCTTTGGGACCTGGGCCGCGCTCGCCGACAATCAACTCATCATCGCCGATACTGATCGACTTGTTTTGCAACAGATAGGCAAAGGCCAGCGCGCGCGTCACGGGAGCGGAATGACCCTGTCCCTCGGACCCAGAGTAGAACTGTGTCAAGAGCTGTGCCCGCTCTGGACTCACCCGTGGGACGGCGTCCATGCTTTCTTGAAGCAATCGCCTTATGCGTTCATTCATCGTTCAACCCCCTATTTGCACCGCAAGTCCGGTTCCCTTAGCGAGGTACGTCGCTACATCTTCACCGGATGGCTCCTCTGTTTCAGCAAGAGTGTACTCCCGTCCTAGGCGGCTGTACTTCCCCGCGCCAGCACGATGATACGGCAGAACCTGGATCGCCTCCACCGCGTGCAGTGGCGCTAGCAGATCAACCAAATCAGACAACGATCGCTCGTCGTCGTTTACCCCCGGAACGAGAGGGAACCTGATCCAGATACGCTTTCGCATCTCATTAAGAACGCGCAGATTGCGCAGGATGTTCCGATTCGATACGCCGGTATGGGTAAGGTGAACCGCATCGTCGACCACCTTGATGTCGTAGAGGAAGAGATCGATGACATCCGCGACCTTCATCAATTCGCTCTCTGAGGCATACCCGCTCGTGTCGAGCGCTGTGTGGATGTCAAGTCTATGGCAGCGGGAAGCAGCAGCTCTCACGAAGTTTGCTTGCAGCAGCGGCTCGCCACCAGAGAAGGTGACTCCACCGCCTGACTCCTCGTAGAAGAGCGTATCCTTGACGACCTCCTTCACGACCCGCTCGACGCTCATTTCTTGCCCGGCAAGCTCGCGCGCCCCATTCGGACAGACGTTGACACAATCGCCGCATCCAACACAGATGGACTGGTCAAGCGTGAGGTGCTCACCTACAACACCGATCGCTCCCTGCTTGCAAGCTGAGATGCAAGCTCCACACAGGGTGCATTGATCTTTGTAGTAGAGGATCTCCGGTCGCTTGCGCTGGCTCTCCGGATTATGGCACCACTCACAGAAGAGTGGACAGCCCTTGAGGAAAACCGTGGTGCGTATCCCGGGTCCGTCGTGAATCGCGTAACGCTTGATGTTGAGGATCGTTCCCAGCATGTTTCGTTGGCTCACTTTTCCCTATTCAGCCGACGCCTGTAGCGTTACCGTCCAATTAAACGTGTAGGGAGCATCATCGTTCGTCTGCGTTCCGGTACCGCTTAGCACGATTCCGTTGCGCTCACCCTCCAGGTCGATCTGCACGTTCACAGGTGGAGTGATAACATCCATACTTCCTGCGGCATGAATGGTGAACGAGCCGTTCCCTGCTGTGCCTTCGGTGATCGGTATTGAGAACGCCTTCGATCCTGGGCCCATCAGTCCAACCTGCCCCGTGATCTGGGTCTCCTTCTCTTCCTGATCAAGGGTGAG
>CAZQUT010000094.1:0-4700 GCA_964596555.1 uncultured Thermotogae bacterium | reverse complement strand
GCGAGCACTCTCAATGGTCAGTTACCCACTCGAAACGACGAAGAGCTGGTTTGTTTCAGTTGCACAATTGTTCAACCGATTCGACAGCTTATCGAGCTTCATTCTTCGTGCCATTTCTGTTTTCTTGTCGGTTTCCTTAAGTGCTTGAACTGAGCAAATTGAGACTTGCGATGACTGCCCACGCGAAACGACAGGGGACCATGAATAGAGAAGCTATGAGTTTCGAAGGCAAATACGGGGTGAGCTACACTTGCTCTTTCAGCTGTCCTGTGGCGTGGAGGTAATCAAGGACCCCTTGTAGGAGGCCTTGGGCGATCTTCTCTTGATAGGCCGGATCGAGAAGCTTCGGCCTTTCTTCCGTTGAGGTGAGGAAGCCGACCTCGGCGGATACAGCCGGTAACTCAGTGTCTTCCAAGTAGAGGCCCTGTGAGCGGACGCCGCGATCACGCGCGCCGGTGGCGGCAATGAGAGCATTCTGCACCGATTCCGCCAGCTTCCAGCTTGGATCATCCTGCGTGCGTGTGTCATCAACGAGGGTCTCCGCCCCGTGCACGCTTGGGTCATCGTAGGAATTGATGTGCACTGAAAGGTAGAGGACCGCGCCTGCTCCTTCCGCAAGTTGGAGGCGGAGCTGGTTGTCCACGGTGACATCAGTTGTGCGAGTGAGGACTGCCTTCAGTCCCGACTGCGCATCGACAAGCTCCGCCAGTCGGTTTGCGATCTCCAGGTTGACGTCCTTTTCCAGCACATCCCCGACAACTCCTCCGGGATCGCGCCCACCGTGCCCGGGGTCGATGGCAACCGTAATAACCGGCCCGACCGGCTCCACAACCACGGGCTCAGGGGCAGGAGGTGTATGGCGATTGAAAACGCCTGCAAGTGCAAGAGATCCAACTACAACAACAATAACCATGATGAGCACTTTCCCTCGTGTGGTCATAGACTTAGCTTACCGGACATTGGCACCTTGATCGCAGCTCTCTGTCCGATGGGAAGCGTCCATCCGCCCGATGTATCTACTTGGCATCTGTCCACTTCAATTCTTGGTCACTTGTATCGCGAGCGCGAGAACTGTTCAGAGCCACTGTTCATGTTTGACTGCTCGCTCCATGATGACGATGATGGAGCGCGAGGTGATGAAAATGGGGATTCTCCCGTGGAGTGGAATAAAGAAGGTCTTCAAGATCCTGAAGTCGTCGCTGTCGCCAAATCAGATTGCGTTCTCATTTGCGCTTGGCGTGTTCGCGGGCCTTCCGCCAATGGGGTTACACGTGATCATACCGATAACGCTGGCCATGCTTGTGCGTGGGAGCTTCCGCGCGTTCTTGCTTTCGATGGGGCTGTTCAAGCTGATCTCGGTCGCCGTCGCCCCAGGGAGCTACGCAATTGGGAGATTCTTCCTCGATAGTCATCGGGGTCTAGATGCCATGTGGCGGGCGCTCTTTCATCTTCCGGTAGTGGCGCCAATGGGCTACGGCCGCTATCTTCTGCTGGGAGGCCTCGTTCTGTCGCTTGTGATAGCGATTCCTGTCTTTTTGCTTGTGCGTTTTCTTGTGATCAAGTATCGCCGCTCGTTCACCGCGTGGGTCGCTGGGTGGAACGTATCCGGCAAACTGCGGGACAAGAAGTGGACAAGTTTCTTGCGCTGGCTCTTCGTCGGTGGCGAGGCAAAGTATGCGGGTGCCAAGGTACCTTGGGGGCCGTTTCGTTACATCAGGCGCGAGATGCTCATCATCCTCCCTCTGATCTACGTTGCCTGCTACCTGCTCGCGGCGGTGATCGTCCCCTTCTTTGCCGGCAGGATTGCCTCTTCCGCGGCGTCGTACGTTGTTGGCGGCGAAGTGGCGGTGGAGAAGAGTTCGTTCAGCCTGTTCACGGGGAGGCTTGGCCTTGAAGGTGTTTCCGTGCAGGATCCGAATAAACCAGAAGAGAACGTGCTGGAGGTTCCATCGCTCACCCTTGATGCCGGGATGCTCCCTCTGCTCGAAAAGAGGGTTGTGTTCAACGCAATAGAGATCGGAGATGCCTATCTGCACGTCGTACGAGAGGCTGACGGGACGCTCAATGTCGATGACTTCACCTCGGGGTGGAACGCCGACGGGTATGTGGAGTGGGCCAAGGAGCACGCTAGTGATGTCGATTGGTTAAGTCTATTGCGGCGATTCATCGACTACCTGGGGCAGCCCCGTCCGCGCAAGCCGAGAACGGATCTCTCCCGCTATGCAGATGGTCGTTCGTTCCCCGGGTACGCGCCGTCGTTTGCGGTGGAGCGACTTGATATCGGGCGAGTTCACCTGAGTCTTGAAGATGTGCGTAGCCCCGATGAAACTCTCCCGCGCTTGACGCTGACCGATGTGGAAATCGAGAACCTCGCCCTTCCGGCGCAACTTGCCCGCGAGCCTGTTGTAATCACCCTGAATGGACGGGTGGAGGATGGTATGCAGGGAGACAATCAGTCTACCGACGATTCGCGTGCAACGTTCACTCTGACGGCAAAGCTCGACGATCGCAGCAAGGTCCCTGTTCACTTGTACACGCTTGATGTGCGAGATGTCGATCTCACACAGATGTCATGGCTCTACGATACGTCGCTCCCCATTCAGGTTTTGTCAGGCCGGGCGACGCTAAGCACGTCCGTGACGATCACCGGCGACGAGACGGCGGGTGAGATCTCTCTGGTGCTGAGTGGGTTAGTTATCGCGCAGCGGCCGGGAGAGGAACCGTTTGGCTTATCGCCGGAGCTTGCGCAAAGCACAATAGAAGGGATCAACCGCTACGCGCAGGATTTGCCGATCGTGATCGGTGCGGCCGTCGATGGGACCGCGGAGGCACCGCAGATTCACTGGGAGGAGCCGCTCTTAAAGATCGCTCGCGAAGGGTTGCTCCTCGAAGGGCGGCGTGAACTTCAGGGAGCGATCGATCAACTTGGCTCGAAAATTGAAATCCTTGGACCGGGAAGCGACGTCAAGCTCCCTCCTGGATATGAGGAGATGCAGAGACAGGCGGAAGACTACGTACAGCAGCGTCTTGTCGGTGATGATGCTCAGCCACTGCCAGACACGACGGACCTGATGAAAGGGATACTCGACCAGCTCTTTCCACCAGTCAAGACGGGAGACTGACCTCGCGTGAGCGATCAACCTTGGGTAATCTTAGCACATGGTAAAGACTAAGGGTTACGATGTTGCTGTGATCGGAGGAGGGCCGGCGGGATTGATGGCCGCCTATCATGCCGCCCGTGCCGGGGGACGTATTATTATTATCGATCGCATGCGTCCGCCCGGGCAGAAGATACCACTATCCGGTGGCGGAAGGTGCAACATCCTGCCATTGAACCCAGTCGATCCACTCGACTACGTAAGTGATTCATCACCGAACATAGTCAAGAAGATTCTCCTCTCTTGGACACTTGCCGAGGTGCGTGCGTTCCTCGGTGGGCCAATGGGGCTGAAGCTTATCGACAAGCGCAAGACGGGGAAGGTATTTCCCCTCTCTGGAGACGGCGAGGAGGTGCGAAACCACATCCTGGCAGTGGTGCGCCAGAAGGGCGTACAGGTGCGCACCGGTAGTGCAGTAGTCGATATTGCGCCCTCGCAGAGACGGCGTGTTATTCTGGAGAACGGTGAGACGATCGTCGCAGAACGGGTTATCCTGGCCACTGGCGGTATGTCTTATCCCCAGACAGGGAGCGATGGGACCGGGTTTGAGATCGCTCGCCGCCTTGGACACACCGTAATCGATCCGTATCCGGCGCTTGTCGCGTTGCGCGGTGGGCCGCCAGCTCACCATCACCTTGCTGGCCTATCGATTCCTGTTACTTTATCTACGGGGAATGGGAAATCGCGACTACGCGTGCACGGTGATTTCCTATTCACCCATCGTGGCTACAGCGGGCCGGCGGTCCTCAACATTGCCCACGTCGTTGCTCGCGCCGGCGAATCAGATGAACAACCGACGATCGAGGTGGCGTGGAGTGACAAGACATCAGTTGAGTGGGAGAAGATCCTCTCTCCCAGTGGAAAAACCGTGCGTGTGGTCCTGAAGGAGGTCCTTCCCGATCGATTGGTCGACCTCCTGCTTGATGAGCTCGCGTTAACCGATGCTCGCACAGCAACGCTAACCAAGGGTGATCGTAAGAGATTGATCGCCGCTCTTACGTCGTATCCTCTTCCGTGGCGGCGCACCGGTGGATGGAATGAGGCTGAGGTTACCGGGGGGGGAGTGGCGCTTTCCGAGGTCGATTCCCGTACGCTACGCAGCAGAATCGTCCCACAGCTTTACTTCTGCGGGGAGATCCTTGATGCCTTCGGTCCCATTGGGGGGACGAACTTCCTGTGGGCCTTTGTAACCGGGAAACTGGCGGGTGCGGGCGCGGCTTCGGATTGAGCAAGTGAGAAATTCATGGGGCCAGGACTCCCTTGGGGCAGGAGTTCCTTGAGACAAAGGTCACTCTTGCGAGTGCGCGATGTCCGTTTGCATTAGCCCACGGGGGATTGCTGCACATCGCAGTGGAAGCGTTAATGAGTGTGGGTAATCAAGATCACATTCGTACGAAAACGGATGGTGAAGTGTGGGTGGTAAGAAAGAGGAGGGATCGCCCTTAGCAAATGGCGAGTTTCTAAGGCCTTTGCCTCCTTGAACCTGCGGCGGAGATGCGATGCCCTCCTGCGTCTCCGCCGTATTCTGCGAAGGGTGAGCCG
>CAZQUT010000093.1:0-4708 GCA_964596555.1 uncultured Thermotogae bacterium | reverse complement strand
CCGAGAACTCCCTATCTTCCAGCCGTATTCGACGAAGAGGCCGATAGCGCATCTCCGCATCTATCCATGTTGGTGTGCAATCCTGTCGCATGTGTTTGACCTCCGTTCCAGCGCTTCTGACGATTCTCTGTCACTCGACTGCAGGCAGTCCTGGTAACAAGCAGGTAGGAATTCAAGGATAAAGGTCTGCCCCCAACTCCGGCTTGTTGGATTGCGCGGTGCATGATCTCATCGCAATGTCGAAAAACAAAACCTGCCCCGAGCCCTAGCCTCTCGATTCGGTCCTGCTTGAATTCGTAGATTGGCATGGCTAGCTCCTTGCTGTTGCTTTCCTGATTGCATCGTGGAGATCATCAGCCTTCAGCAATCGCAGAATCTCGGACTCGTACTCCGCCATAAGCGGAGTCGAGATTCCAGCTGCCTTGGCGTTGTGAAGGTAGGAGATTCCATCCTTGCCATCTAGACCCGCATCAGACCGCGCGCTATTGATAGCCAGATTGGCTAGTTTGGAGGGGGTCAGGTCATCGATGTTCGATCCAATCTGAGTGTACAGAGCTACTCCGCTCCATCCGTCCAAGTTCGTTGCTCGTCGAATTACAACTTCGTTCGGCTTGGGATTTGTTCTTCGGGGGTACTTCTTGGCTGTTCCCTCCTCGTGTATCTCCCGACGATATAGCATATGAGTTGCGGCCTCTTCAGTCACGAAGTCCTCAAGTATCAGTATGTTCGCTCTCACTCTAGATCCTCCGCATGCGACAGGTATCAGCGTTGGCGCATCCCCTCTCTTGGAAGATTTCCTCGCGAATTCGACACGGAAAGGAGTCACTATCTCTGGTTTCGCCACAACCAGTGGACGAATCTCACAACCTGGGTCGGTTATCAGAGATCCATAAGCTAGGATCCCCAGAGCACTCCGATTCACCGCTGACTGGGCGTGCTCCTTATCGAGTATCCCCTTATTGGCACCGCTCGTTGTACCGTAGGCCCATGCGAGAAATCTGTCGTAGCTTCTTCCGAGTCTATCGAGCCTCTTTGGCGCAGAACGTTGGCGGTTATCCAGACGGCTCACAATGAAATGATAGATTGCTCCAAATCCCGCGATTGCTAGTGAACCTACGCCAATAACAAGAAACTCGCTCTTGAGAGCGATTCTGCGCTGTTGAGCAATCGCAAACTGCCTCATGAGTGCGGATCTCTCACCCAAGAGCATCTCCTCTACCGAGAGATCATAGTGAGGAAGCTCAGGCATGAACATCCATACCGCCCAGAGACCCCCAGCTAAGAGAACAGCAGCAAACACGGTGATCAGTCTCTTTTGCATCGCATCTGGAAGCGAACGAACACGTGCAGATTGCGCTCGTATTGCTCCCCAAGCGAGGGGCAGCAAGAATCGTCGGAACACGCAGTCGTATACAATGCCACCTCCGATTGTCGCGAGGATCCAAAGCACAACGTTCATCAGTTGCCACCCTGGTCACACGAATGTGAATCACCAGGCAGGGCTATTCGGATGTTCCCGGCCTCGTGATAATATGCTGTCCTTCGCACTAGAACCGCCCTTCGAAGAATTTCTCCTGATCGCGTCGAAAAACTCTCTCAGTCCCCGGACACTGAAATCGCTCAGTAATCCAAAGAAAATGTTGCAGGGCAAGATCTCGTGCTCGGGGAATGAAGTCTGCAGTACGATGTGCCTTCGAGCGTGGCAATGACAGTTCTATACATTCACAGTCCATACCCATCGATCTTGCTGGCGTATGGAATTCCATCTTGCGCCCTTGTACACCGAGCAAGGTAATTCCAAGCTGTAGCTGATCTGCAAAGATACCTGTCTGTGCCAAGCGCGCCGCGAACTCATATATCTCAGAGAGCTCGTATAGCGTAGTTATGACCCCTAGCCATTCCCCGGGCTGGGCCTCATATGGTGATCCTCCGGGGAATTTGTCAAGGTTGTCTTCGCCGAGTGCTCTCCAGAACGCGAATTGACCTGACTGATACAACCTCCAAGACTCCGGATGAAGCGGGAAGTCAGTCTCTAGCTCGATGTAGTCCAGACCTTTGATCAGTCTGGAAGAATCCATGTGAGGAAAATACCAACCGCGTTGACGTACCTGACATTTTCCCAGAATCTGCTCGCATTCCGCCAAGGTCGCTATCCGTTCCTCTTCGAAGATCTCCGGCCTGATGACAACCTGCCAATGCCCTTGAGACTTGATCTTCTCCAGTAGCTTGCTCATGTCCTAGTCCCCTCTAGCTGGTGCTCAAATCGCCTTCTGTCTTCATCTGTTGGCGACTGCGTCGCGGAGATGATCTCCAAGTACTGCTTGAGTTTCCTCTCCGCCCCAATGTCCATTAGCTCTCGCATGTCGACATAGCTGGTGACAGCCTCACTTCGAGGGCGGCCTGACTGGGGCCTAACATACACCCGCCCCTCGGCGAGCACACCGTCGAAGTTCTTGCGGCACACTACCGGCACCTCATCGAAACCGGCAATTGACAGGATTACAAACGATTTGCCTCCGTCCACTACAAAATCTAGATTAAACTGCGCATAGGGTTCGGCGTACTGCCGAACAAAATCAGCGACAAGATCGTACGTGTACGTTCTCTTGTCTGCGTCCCTTATACCCGCCGGGAGGCCGCGCCCACTTGCATCCTCTTCGACGCCGACAATGACATGTCCACCATCTCTCAAATTGCTCATGGCAAGAATGCTCTTGGTGACTCGCGCCATTGTGGAGCCATGTGTAGCTCTGTCCCAAGGGAATGAAGCCTTGAACTCTCTGTTCCGGTCTTCTGAACCAGCGTTTATTATGACGCTCCATTCACTTGTCAATTCGATTCTCCTTCAGTGGCTCCTGGGGTTTGGGCGAGGTCGTCGGAGATGGCTTGGAGTTTCAGAACCGAAGCCACCATCATCCCTTCCCCACACTTTGATATTTCTTGAAATTCTCGGCCTGCTCGAAGATCTCTTGGTAGACCTCGTCTCGGTCCACGGGCGGGTATTTGTGCTCGGCCAGCAGGAGAATCAGGGCGACTTTCAGCTCCGCCTTGATGTCGTTGCGGTAGTTCCAGTCGGTGTATTTGGCCTTGTCATCGACTACGGCCTTCACTGCTTTCGATAGAACGATCAGCTTGTCTTCTGGGTACTCAAAGTCGTACTTGATCGTCAGCTCTTTCAGGATGTCGTAGAAGGCCTTCTCTTCCAGATCGATGCCTAGTTCCGCAAAGGATTCCTTCTCTTTATTCAGCGCTCCCAACAGGTCGATGATTTCATCGGTGAAGTCTTCTAGGACATTACTAACCAGAACATCTTCTTCCTTGCGTTCGTTGTACGTGTCCACCAGCGCCTTGAACTTCTTGCTGAAGTCCAGCCCTTTGGTCTTGTTGACCTTCTTGAAGTCTTCAATTGCCTTGGCCAGCAGGTGCTGGAGAAGCTTAATCTTGGTGTTGGGGAGTTTGATCTTCTTGATCTTGGCTAGGTAGTCTTCGTTGAAGATGTCGATGGCATCGGCCTTGTCCTCACCCAGCTTGAAGATTTCTTCCACACCATCGGACTTCAGGGCCTCGGCGATCATCTCCCGCACCTTGGCGTTCATCTGGGCGGTATCGGGCGCATTGCCCTTGGTGAGCTTGAAGACGATGGATCGTACGGCCAGGTAGAAATGGATGCGATCTCGTTCAATTTGTGCAAATGCGTCGCTTCCACAGCAGATGTCATAGGCCGCTTTCAGGCGTTTGACCAAGGCCATGAACCGCTTCTCGATCTTCTCTGTGATTTGAGCATACTCGGCAGCCCTATTAAGGCAGTTCAGTTGCTCCACCGGGCTGCCGTGATGGTAGAGGGATGCATCGAATTTGTGGAAAAGCTTGCCCAGGAGATCTAGGTGGTCGCGAACCACGATCACCGATTGCTGAATCTCCTCGATGTTCTGCTTGTCCGCCTTGTCGTAGTGAGCCAATGCCAAGTTCATCTGCTTCTTGATGCCGATGTAATCGACGATCAGCCCCTTCTCTTTCCCCTCGAAGCGTCGATTTACCCGTGAGATGGTCTGGATCAGGCTGTGGCGCTGAACGGGCTTATCGATGTACATACTGTCGAGGAAGGGGACGTCAAACCCCGTCAGCCACATGTCCACAAGAATGGCGATCTTGAAATTAGATTTGCCGTTCTTGAACTGCCGGTCCAGTTCTTTGCGATCGTCCTTGGTGCCCAGAAGATCGTAGAGCTCTTTGGGGTCGTCCTTCCCCCGGGTCATGATCATCTTCACCCTCTCCATCGGCTTGATGGTCTTTTGCTCCTGCAAACTCAAGTTCGCGCCAGCCTCGCAAGCCAGCACCTCGTTCCACTGGGGACGTAGGGCCACCAACTCTTTCCACAAGGCATAGGCGATTTCGCGCTTGCTGCAAACGAACATGGCCTTGCCCTTCACTGTGGCCCCTTCCTCCACCCGCCGCTCGTAGTGATGAACGAAATCTGCCGCCACGGCCTTGATGCGATCGGGATCGCCGAGGATGGCATTCATCTGGGCATTGGCCTTCTTGCTCTCTTCGATGGCGTAGTCTGTGGTCCCTAGATCCGCGCAGCGGGCGTAGTAGTCTTCGATCTCCTGAAGCTTGCTGTTATCAAGGAGAACCTTGGCGGCGCGTCCTTCATAGACAATACGCACGGTGATCTTGTCCTTCACGGATTCAGTCATCGTGTAGGCAT
>CAZQUT010000092.1:0-4720 GCA_964596555.1 uncultured Thermotogae bacterium | reverse complement strand
ACGGGATTCGCATTGCGTTGGGGCGAGGTGTGGCGCGTCGAATCGTTGTTCAACCGATATAAGCATTTGTGCGCCCTTTCGGATTCCTTGTGGTTTCCAGTGTGTAGTGACTTCTGATCTAGGTTCGCACAGGACGGATGCCAAGAATTCACCACTAAGAACACGAAGAACACGAAAAATGGCATTCGATGAGCTGTCAAGTCGTGTGAAACGGAAACTGGGTCTAGGATTGTTGAAGTCGACCTATACGTAGTGCCTCTTACCCTTCGTGGTGAAACAATTCTGTGCTTCTGCGAGAGTCTTATCACTTCACCCTTTGCTTTCAGTTACCCACCCGAAATGATAAAGAGCTGTCTTGGCTCTTTGACGTTTTAAGTGGGTAGCGGCTTCTGCCCGCAAACGACAGAGTGCTCTTCTCTTCTATCGCTCACTACGCTCACTCAAGACGCCGAGCTCGCCAAGGGATGCTTTCTGTTCTTGTTCTATTCCCATTATAGGGCTTTCCTTGGTGTTCTCTGCGTCTTGGCGAGAGAATGCTTTTGCTCTTTCTCATTACACTTGACTCATTACGTATTACCGCTTCGCGTCTTTGCGAGTGGCGCTCTGTTACGTGCCGTATCCTCAGCCACCCATTGGAAGCGACAAAGGATCTCGTATCTCAATCGGGAGAGAATCTCTCCCCATTGACAGAAAAGAAGAATTATGGTAGACTTGTTTTTGCACTTGCAAACCATTTGCAAGAACAAGAGAGGCTGTCTATGAAAAACAAAGCAACAGAACGATCCGTACCGCTGCACGAATTGAAGATTGGGCAGCGCGGTACGATTGTACGGGTCGGCGGCGAAGGGCCTACAAAGCGTCGCATGATGGATATGGGACTGGTAGCGGGAAGCGAGGTGAGAGTGGTGCGTGTCGCGCCGCTGGGTGACCCGATCGAGTTTCGGATCAAGGGATACAGCCTCAGCCTGCGCAGGAGCGAAGCGCGTAACGTCACCGTCGAACTGCGGTCAGAGGAAGAGGGATGATGCCACTCTCCATGGTTTCACCCGGCGAATCCGTACAACTTGTCAGCATTCGCGGTGGACGGCGGATTCGTCAACGATTGGCGGACCTCGGTTTAACGTCGGGGACCACTCTGCGCGTGGTGCAGACAAACGCATGGGGACCGCTCATCGTGGCGTTCAAGGACGATGCCAGACTGGCACTCGGTCGTGGTATGGCACACAAGATCGAGGTCATGCCACTGAGTTCACAAGCGTAATGCCCGTTGAACAATATCAAAGAGGAGTAGCGGATGGCAAAGCAGTTCACTCTCGCTCTAGCAGGAAACCCCAACTGTGGTAAGAGCACTGTCTTTAACGCACTCACCGGGGCTCATCAACATGTGGGAAACTGGCCCGGCAAGACGGTGGAAAAGAAGGAAGGTCTTTACACGTATGAGGATCACGAAATCCTGGTTGTAGATCTACCCGGCACATACAGCCTATCGGCCTACTCACTGGAGGAGGTCATCGCCCGCGATTACATCATCGAGGAGAAACCCGATGTCGTGGTAGACGTGTTAGACGCCGCCAATCTGGAGCGAAACCTTTACCTGGCCGTTCAGATCCTGGAGCTAGGCGTGCCGTTGGTCATCGCTCTGAACATGAGTGACGTCGCCGATTCACGGGGTCTGCGTATCGACATGAAGATGCTCTCGCAAGGGCTCAAGGGCACCCCAATTGTGCCCACAACCGCGAACAAGGGAAAGGGACTTGACGAGCTGCTGCAGGCGGCCATCCGTGTTGCGGAAGCCATGCAAACCACCTCTTCTGAGGAGGACCGATCATGACGCCACACGATCTTGCCTACACGAAAGGAAGATTCCTCGTGGATTACGGACGCGAGGTTGAAGAGGAGATCGCTCGTCTGCAAGAGGTCATCGAGAAGGTACCGGAACTCACTGCTCGTTACTCCTCACGGTGGCTGGCGATCAAACTCCTGGAAGATGATAAAGATGTAATCCCCAAGGTCGAAAAAGTGAATGGAGAGGAAATCCTCTCTCAAGCACGAAAGAGCGTGGCTCACCTACAGGGTATCTACAATGAGGATGTGGACACCATCATCGCCAGTCGGCGCTACGGGTTTATCAGTGGTTTGGTCAAGGAGGCTGTGCGTCGCCCGATCGCAGAGAGACTGACGTTCTCGGACAAGGTCGACAAAGTCGTCACAAACCGTATCCTCGGCATCCCCATCTTCCTTGTCGCCATGTGGTTCGTCTTCAAGATGACGGCCGAGGTCTCCAGCGCATACCTTGACTGGATGGACAGCGTCATCGGCGGTCCTATCACCCACTGGATAGTGGCTATCCTCAACCTTGTCAACTTGGGAGGGACCTGGTTCGAATCGCTGGTGGTGGATGGGATCATCGCTGGCGTAGGCGGGGTGCTCGTCTTCGTGCCGGTACTCCTCTTTTTGTACTTCTTTCTGGCCTTATTGGAAGATTCGGGCTACATGGCCCGCGCCGCCTTTGTGATGGACCGTCTGATGCACTCACTGGGTTTGCACGGCAAGAGTTTCATGCCGATGATAATCGGCTTCGGGTGCAGCGTGCCTGCCATCTACGCCACGCGGACACTGGAGAACGAGGACGATCGCATACTAACTGGTCTCCTCGTCCCGTTGATGAGTTGCGGGGCGCGGCTGCCAGTCTATACAATCTTTGCAGCGGCCTTCTTTCCCACCCACGCGGGGTGGTTCATCTTCGGCTTGTACCTGTTTGGCATTGTCATGGCCATCGCCAGCGGCATGATCTTCAAGCGTACCCTGTTTAGAGGGAAGCCCCCGTCTCCCTTTGTCATGGAGCTCCCCCCGTATCGCCTCCCTACACTGAAGGGGATCCTGATCCACATGTGGGAGCGTAGCTCCGTCTTCGTGCGCAATGCGGGAACGATCATCATGGTTGTTTCTATCGTTCTGTGGTTCTTGATGAGTATTCCGTGGGGGGTAGAGAACCCACGCGACAGCCTGTTCGGCATGGCTAGCGCGGCGATCGCTCCGGTACTAGCCCCGGCTGGATTCGGTAACTGGGAAGCAACTGGTGCACTCGTGACCGGATTTGTCGCTAAGGAAGTGGTGGTTGGCACGATGAATCAGATCTATGTCGGCGGTGCAGAAGAGGAGGAAGCAGAGGAACCAACGACTTTCCTGCAGGATTTAGGAGGAATTGCAACCGGCTTCTGGGATGCCACCGTGGACACAGTAAAGATGACGGTGAGCATCATCCCCGCTGTAAACCTAATGGGGGAAGAAGAAGAGAAGGAGGATACCGCATTGAGCATCGCCTTGCAGGGAGCGTTTACGCCTCTATCAGCGTTGGCGTTCACGGTCTTTGTCCTGCTCTATATTCCATGTATGGTGGCGGTTGCGGCTCAACGGCAGGAGTACGGGATCAAGTGGGCCGTGTTCAGTGCCGCATATCTGACCGGTTTAGGGTGGGTGGTCGCAACCCTTATCTATCAAGGTGGACGACTGCTCGGCTTCTGACGATGTTGATGCACCTGCTATCGCAGATAGGCGAAGGGGGTAATCTCTCGCGTAGTGAGCTATCACGGCGACTGAACATGAGCAACGACTTATTGGAGCAGATGCTGCTGGACCTATCGCGGATGAGCTACATCGAGTCCGTCGATGACGCCTGCACCACGAGTAGGTGTACTCATTGCCCATTCAGCGGCGAGTGTGCCTCCATAAACAAGGGGAAGCGCTGGGCACTGACGCGCAAGGGTGTCCACACGATAGCACGAAGAAGAGAAGGTGTAGCATCTCTTGATCTGCCGTTCTGCTCCTGGTTGCCTGACGTAATTAGCGGTCGTTTTAACACCTCTTTCACCCTTCGATGCTTGACAAAAGGGGGGGAAGGCTGTTAGATTTCTTCTTGCAACTATGAACCATCTGCAACAGGGTGAGGTCAATGAACATTCCAGAAACGATGAAGTTCCTGCGGGCGGAGGGGAAGAGGATCACGCCCGAGCGTAAACTCCTCCTTCGCATTATCAGTGAGAACGCCCACCTCGACGCGAGCGAGATCTATCAACTCGCCAAGAGGGAGGATTCAAAGATCAGCCTATCTACTGTCTACCGAACAGTGCGTCTCCTCGGAGAGCTGGGGCTTGTAGAGGCGAGCGAACTGGGGGAGGATCACTACCATTACGAGGTCCGGTTGGAGGAGCACTATCACCTGATCTGCCTTGGCTGTGGGAAGGTCGTCGAGATCCCTCCGGTTGATGTGGTCCGCAAACTCGGTGCGGAGCGTGGCTTTGAGATTGTTGGGGTCAAGTTGGAGCTTCTCGGCTATTGCCCCGCATGTAGAAAGAAACGAGCTGCCAAGACTAAGGGGAATCATGGTCGGGTTACAAGCAAGAACCCAAGTCTCCCGGGACCGATCGCCCGGACGATCGATCTGCGTGAGGTCCCCTTGATCGAGCACCCAGAACGGGTTTCCCTCACCCTTGAACGGCTGAAGGTGAACGGTCTCCTTGAGATCCTCTCATCCGCACCGCGATGCCTTAAAACGGCCGAAAAGATGCTCGAGGAGATACCAAACGCAAAGCTTATCACCATGTGGACAGACGGACTGTCCTGTCACGCCGTATTGAGAAAGCAGGGCCGTTCATGATTCGAATCGCCCTTGTTGGTCAGCCAAACTGCGGTAAGAGCACGATATTCAATCACCTCGTTG
>CAZQUT010000091.1:0-4723 GCA_964596555.1 uncultured Thermotogae bacterium | reverse complement strand
CGCACTACCTTTCTTCACCTGCTCTCTTTGTCAATCGCCTCCTACCGCGCACTGCTAGCGCCAAAAGAGAAAGATATCTGCAGGCTACGGGAAAGCTGGATGAGATCGCGATGAACATCGAATCACGCTCCGTGCGTGCGCCCCGACAGGCGGAGGTACTCCGTTTTCTCCTGGCAAGGCGTGGCCCCTGCGCGGAGACCGATCTAAAAGAGAAGCTACACACACCCAGGAGCGTCGTCAACCGCTTAGTCGACCTTGGCTTGATCGAGGAAGCTCAGGCGCGGTCTACGTTCCTGAAGATGACATCTCCGGGAGGTCTAAGAGCGAAGGAGGCGACAACCGCTGGGAAGGACCACACCCTCCTCTTTTCTCGCTCCCGAATAGCTGAATACGTTAAGACAATCGAGGAGGCTCTCGCGTCGGGTGAGTCTGTCCTCCTACTCGCACCGGAGATCCTCATCGCACGCGGCATCTTCGCCGATCTACAGCGATCCCTCTCCGTCCCCGTCGCTCTCTATCACAGCGGAGTTCCCGAGGGAGAGAAGGGATGTGTATGGAACGATGTCCTGCACGGCAGATCGCGTGTTGTTGTCGGAACGCGTTCGGCCCTCTTCCTCCCCTTTTCTGACCTCGGCCTGGTAATCGTCGATGAGGAGCAGGACCGTTCGTACAAACAGGATGAGATGACCCCCCACTACCACGCTCGCGATGTGGTGGCAACGAGAAACGACATCCGAGCGATCTTCGGATCGGCCGCACCTGCGATCGAGACCTTCTATCGCGCACAGGCGGGAGAGATGCGCCTCACTCGCCATCCTGTGGCCCAGGAGGGCTCGGACGCTGCAATCATCGACATGAGCAAGGAGAAGGGCACAATGAGCGATGCGCTACTCGATGCGATTGCCAAAGCGTTAGCTGCGGGGAAACGTGTATTGATCGGGGTGAACGCCCGTGGTCACTTTCAAGCAGTACTGTGCAAGAAGTGCGGTCAGCCCCTTCGCTGCCCGCATTGCGGTGCCAACCTGACCTATGATGTACGCTCGGCACAGCTCGTGTGCCGCGTATGCGGGATCGCGCAGCCACGCATGACTTGTCCCAACTGCGGCGGGCGCAGCCTACGCTTCGTCGGAATCGGCAGCGAACGCATCGAAGAAGAGATGAGGGTGCGTTTCCCAAACGCGCGCATCGCGCGCATCGACGGAGCGTCTCTTGCCAACAAGACGGCAGTGACACGCGCGGAAGCAGCAATCGAAGGCGCGGCACAGATCATCATCGGTACACCGCTTGCCACAAAGGGGCCGATCATCCACGGCCTCGGTCTGGCAGCAGCGATCGGATCAGACGCGATCCTCGCCCGGCCGGACTTCCGTGCCGCTGAGCGAACGTATCAGTACCTCACCGGTCTGTTCGGGCGCCTTGATGAAGGAGGGGATGCGATTGTCCAAACGAGCTATCCAGACCACTTTGCAGTTGCCGCTGCCATCCGCGGAGACTACGACCTACTTTACGCACGCGAGATCGCCGAACGCGAGGCCATGTTCTATCCCCCCTTCTCCCATCTGGCGCGAATCATCATCCCTCATGCAAGAAGCGCCGATCGCTTGAGCGAAATACTGAGCAGGTACGACGTACAAGTCATCGGCCCAGCACCTCACCCAAGGCAGCATGGACAAGATGTCGTCCTGATCAAGGGGAGGGATGACAGCGTTGTGCGAGAGGCATGCACACGCGTACGCACAGAGATCACCGGCAAGGGTAGGAACACCGTTGATATTGACATCAATCCCGAGCAGCTCTAGCTTAGGTGAATCTCGATGATGTCCTTGTCAGCCAGCACGTGCGTCGTTGGAACCTGCTGACCGTCGAACCGGCCGGACCCCCACACGCGAATGTACTTGAGGCGATCGACGAACTCGCGGTGCACAGCGCGCACGGCATCGAGCGCTATGCTCCCCGCGGGGAGAACGTACGGCTGCACCATGTCCGCAGGCTTCCCCGGTAGTTTCGTGTACACGCGGATGAGGTCAAGAGCAACGAATACCTGTTCGCGCAGTGTATCGAGCCCAGTCCCTTCCACGGGGCAGACGACGATCACTGGAAAGAGATCGGAAAGCTCCTCCACCCTCGCGGCAACATCACCCAGATCGCCCCGAGTGAGGACGATCCGGCACGGCACATCACGTACGCGCATCTCCTCCTCTGCATTCTTCCCTTTCTCCACGAGCCTTATGTGGTGTTCCTCGAGGAGAAAGATGACCTCTTCCACAGCATCAACAAGCTCGTCGACCTGCGCGCTCCCATCGAGGGTGAGGAGGCAGAGGTCTGATTGACGCACGAGGCTGTACAGCCAGGACTCGCTAAATTCCGCGCTTATCGGCGGCAGATCAACAAGCTGAATCTGCACATCTTCGAAAGCCATCATCCCCGGAAGGGGCAAAACGGTGGAGTACGGATAGTCAGCGACCTCGGGATGGGCGTTAGTTAACGTGGCAAGGAGGCTCGACTTACCGCTATTCGGCGGACCGAGGAGAGTAACCTGTCCTGCCCCCTCGCGCTCGATGTGATCAAGCTGCGGTCCCTTGTGGTGCGACGATTTACCTTGTGGTTCCTTCAGCTTGGCGATCCGGCGCTTGATGTCGGCCTGCATGTGGTCCGTCCCCTTGTGCTTGGGGATGGTGGCAAGCATCTTCTCGAGCGCCGCAAGCTTTGCTTGTGGATCCTTCGCCACATGTAGCTCGTTACGCGCTTTCAGAAAATCGGCTGTCAGATTCGCCGGCATATGATCTCACGTCACCTCACTCATTGTGTGGAATCTGCACCGTGCTCCCGCCGATAAACTCCCGCACAACCGCATCACCGGGGATGAGCGAGAAGTCGTTCACTTGATCCATAGTCAGGCCTACGATCGCGTCGAGAAGCTTACTCACCCGTTGGTAGCGGATACGGGCATCAAGAAAGGATGCGTACTGATCGAGGCTACTCGGCTCGGGCCAGATGCTGTCGTTCCCGGAGAAGAACGGCTTCAGCGCGGCAAGGTCAAACGGCATCCCTCCATTCACCACGTAATCGGCCAGACCCTTGAGCGGGATGATGGAGAACAGCTCACCCTGGCGCACGTAGTGCCAATGGAGGAGCGTGGAGAGCGGGGGATGATTGCGGTGGGCAACGTCACGTAGCGATCGCCTCAGGAGGCGCACGTCCTCGAAGCGGGTGAGTCGCTCCCCACTCCAATCCATCTCCACCAGCGGCTTCATCACCACGCTCTCGTAGAGCGGATTCATCGCCTCGATGTACAACCGGAAGATGAGCTGAGAATCTATCCCCTCGATTAGCGGTGGGTAGAAGCCGTGCAGACAGTCGAGGAGGAGAATCTGGTCCGGCTCGCGCGACACTTTCTTCGTCCCCGAGCGCCGCCCCTCCTTGAAGCTGTATACCGGCTTATCGATAGTCTCTCCGGCGAGCAAAGCACGCAGGTGCGTGTTCAGAAGCTGAATATCGAGCGCCTCCGGGGTCTCGTAATTGCGGTCGTTTATCCAATCACTCGGGTGCTCTATCAGCGGCCAGAAATAGTCGTCGAGATTCAACATGAGGAAGCGTAGACCCTTCCGGCGCAACCGATCGGTCAACTTGACCGTGGTGGTTGTCTTTCCCGAGGATGAAGGTCCACTCACCCAGATCATCTTGATCTCATCGCCGGCTTCGATACGCTCAACCACCCGCGCCGCGGCGGCATCAAGGGAAGACTCGTACGCTCCCAGGGATTCATCGATCAACGGTTTGATCTTTCCGCTTCTGACAATCTCGTTCAGATCCTCAACAGTGTCGCACCCATGTGCGCGGTTCCACTCCAGGAGCGGCTCCATCTGCGAAGGAGGATACCCATTGCGGACGAACTGCTCCTGTGTTATCGCGCCCTGCCGTACCCAGTGGTGTCCCCAGCGGAACGCAGTATACGCGTCCGCGGCACGTGTGAAACCCGTGCTGTGTAAGACGTGCAGCACAACATCCTGGATCTCCTCAATTGTTGGTGGGAAGTTGGCCACCAAGTGATGCGGATCACCGTTTAGGACAACAACAACGAGATCGGAAAGAAACGCGGCGATTCCGTCATCGTTTGCCCCGGCAGCGAAGATCCTATCGTTTATCCCTTCCAGATAATCCTGCTCGAACCCACCGATTGAGTCCGCTGCCCGCCGGATCGCGTGGGCAACCCGCCCCTGATCGAAACTGACGAGGGCATGATTTCTCTTCATCACCTTACCAATCTTGTTCACAACTGCCATAGTGACCACATTATAGCGCAAACAGGATCAAGAAGTGAGCAACCAGTAAGAACGGACCGACACTCCGAAGGCAGAGCAGGCTCAGGTGCTTCGTCTTCACCCTTCGTGCCCTTCATGGTGATTAGCCGTCGGCTTCACTCCTGTACACGAAGCTCAATAGAATCGAAATAGGCGCTACACGACTCTTCGTGGCTCTCATCACCAAGGACGATGAGCCACTCTCCTCCGTCTTTCACCATCGCTCCGCTCTTGCCAGAAGCGTACATTACATCGTTTACGTAGAACTCATAGCCATCCGGAGAGAAGACAAACTTGTACGTGTACCACAGGTAAACTCCGGGCACGAACGACAATGGATGCCTGATGTCCGTCCCGTACGAGTCAACCTCATGGATCTGTGCTCCGTCTCCAATGTCGGTAAACAAGTAGTAGGGAAGGGA
>CAZQUT010000090.1:0-4751 GCA_964596555.1 uncultured Thermotogae bacterium | reverse complement strand
CTCTCCAGGAGCGCCTCGATGATCGATAGCCCGAGGGCCGCCCCTTCCTGCGGATCGGTCCCTGCTCCAAGCTCGTCGAGGAGGATGAGCGAGTCGTCGTCGGCCTCGCGCAGGATGGAGACGATGTTCTTCATGTGCGCGGAAAATGTGGACAGGTTCTGCGATATCGACTGCTCGTCCCCGATGTCGCTACGAATCTTGGAGACGACGCGAATCTCCGAATCGGGTGATGCCGGAATGGGGATGATCGCCTGCGTCATCAGCGTTAGCAGACCTAGTGTCTTCAATGTCACCGTCTTTCCGCCCGTGTTCGGCCCGGTGATCACCGCCATCCGCATGCTCCCACCGATGGAGAGCGAAATCGGAACTACCCCATCCACGTTCAGTAGCGGGTGGCGGGCGTTCTTGAGTGAGATGCGCGTCGACAAGCGCGGGAACCCGCAGCGATTGGAGATGGCGTAGGCAGCACGCGCAAAGAGCGAGTCGAGATGAGCGAGGATCGAACGGTCGCGCAGAAGCGGAGCACGCTTCTCCTTAAATGCCTCCGTCAGCTCGCGCAAGATGCGCACGCGTTCATCGCGAATCTCACCCGATAGCTGTGCAAGAGCGTTGTTATCGGGAACGAGGGCGCTCGGCTCGGCGTACAGGGTCTGTCCGGTAGCGGAGCGGTCATGCACGATCGCCTCTAACTGTCCGATCGCGCCGCTCTTAATCGGGATGACCAACCGTCCATTGCGGCGTGTGAGGACAGGCTCGCTGATGAGTTCAGGATTGCGATCGATCGTGGCGCGCAGCTTCTTCTCGATCCGCGCTTCCAGCGTCCGCTGCTTGCGTGTTAGGTCACGCAATGTTGGTGAGGCATCATCGCGAACCTCACCACCCTCGTCGATCGCCCGGCGGATGCGTTTGGCAAGCGTCGATCCATCAAACAGTCGCGCGGCGTAGCGCTTGATGACATCGACCTCTTCCGCGGTGGTCAGTCGAGTGCGGATCTGTTGTGTAGCATCGATCGTCCGCAGGACAAGGAGGAGAGATCCGCCGTCGAGTAATGACTGTTCCTCGGCACGCGATAGAAGAGGAGCGATGTCCTCCACGCCCCCGAGGGAGAAGCGACCATAGCGATTGAGATATGAGATCGCTTCATTGACCTCGGCCATCCCCTGTTCGATCGCACCGCGATCGGTTGTTGGTTCGAGGGAAGCAATAGCCTCTTCGCCAAGCGATGAAGAAGCGTACTCCTTCACCACGCCCTTCAGGCGATCAAACTCCAGGTCGTGCAGCGTCTTTTCGTTGGCGACGTCCACGCGTCACGGCCTCCCCCCCAGGAGAAGCATCTCCTCCGGGAGCAGTTTCGATGCGGTGGAGACCATCTCTGTGATGATCGCTTCCACGGGCTCGATCGTGTCGATCATCCCACTGATCTGCCCCGCCATCAGCGACCCGGTTTCGGTATCGCCATCGTAGACCGCGCGACGCAACCCACCGACGGCCAGGGTTTCAAACTCCTCGCGCGGTCGTCCTTCGCGCTCGTAGAGGGCAAATTGCTTGCTCATCTTGTTTGACAGGGTGCGGACCGGCGCACCGAGGATCCTCCCGGTGACGAGCGTCGCCCGTTCATTCGCCTTCAGGATAGCATTCTTGAAGTTCTCGTGTGCCGGGGCTTCGCTAGAGGTGAGGAAGCGCGTGCCCATCTGCACTCCTTGTGCTCCAAGGACGATCGCTGCAGCAAGGCCACGTCCATCGGCAATCCCTCCGGCAGCGATCACTGGAATACTAACGGCGTCCGCCACCTGAGGGACAAGCACGATCGTCGTCACCTCGCCCACGTGTCCACCGGACTCCGTCCCTTCGGCGATGACGCCATCGGCGCCGGCTCGCTCCATCCGCCGTGCGAGTGAGACCGCCGGGACAACGGGGAAGACCTTGATCCCTGCTTCCTTCAACCTCCCGATGTACGGCGCCGGGTTTCCCGCGCCGGTCGTCACCGTCGACACGCGTTCGCGCAGAACGACCTCCAGCTGTGCCTCAATGTTCGGATCCATCAGCATCAGGTTGACGCCAAACGGCTTATCGGTTCTGCGGCGAACATCGGCGATCTGTTCGACGAGTACGTCTGGGGGCATCCCTCCGGAGCCAATTATCCCGAAGCCCCCTGCAGCCGAAACGGCAGCGACAAGTGGGGCGCGCGACACGTGCGCCATCCCCCCGAGTAAGATCGGGTAGCGAATGCCAAGCATCTTGCAGATTGGGTTATTCTCAAAGGGTTTTGTCAATGTAATCTCCGTTACTTCTCGTTGAGCCTATGGCTTGATCTTATCCCAATTCGGCACGCCCAGGCCCAGCTCGGCGAATGCCTTTACCATCTGCTCCTGCGAAAGCGCTCCGTGGTGCCACTTGGGATCGTTCTCCATAAACGAGACACCCTTGCCGAGGATATTGTGAGAGGCAATGAGCGTGGGCTTCCCTGATCCCTTGCTAGCGATGAACTCATCGTAGGCGGAGATGATCGCGTCGTAGTCGTGCCCATTGATCTCGTGCACGTTCCAACCGAAGCTTGCGAACTTGGCAGCAAGGTCGCCGACGTCCATCACACTGCTCGTGTAGCCGTCGATCTGGCACATGTTCCAGTCGAGGATGGCGCACAGGTTATCCGCGCGATGATGCACCGCAGCGGTCGCTGCCTCCCACGGCTGTCCTTCCTGGCACTCGGCATCGGAGATCGAGCAGTAGATGCGCGTGTCCTTCTCGGAGAGCTTGGCGGCAAGGGCCATCCCCACTGCAACAGAAAGGCCGTTTCCCAACGATCCGCTGGACATATCCACCCCGGGGATCTTCCACGCGGTTGATGGATGTCCCTGCAGAAGGGCACCGAACTGGCGCAGGTGCCATAACTCTTCGCGCGGGAAGTAGCCGCGATCGGCGAGTATCGCATAGAGGATCGGGCAGGTGTGCCCGTTGGAGAGGAGGAACCGATCTCTATCTGGCCAATCGGGATTCTGCGGATCATGTCGCAGGTAGCGGTAGTAGAGAACAGTCAGGTCATCGGCCATCCCCATCGCTCCTCCCGGGTGACCGGAGTTGGCGTGGGTTACCATCTGCAGCACATCACCCCGCAGCTTGTTCGCCTTCTTCTTCAGCGCTACAACATCCATCACATCCTCCTTTGCAAGCAATGCCGATCAGCTTTTCCAATTAGCTAATTATAATACACTCTTCACGTCGCTTGTGGTAGCGAGGGGAGAGGACAAAACACTGCGCATACGGGATACCAACAGGGAGATGGCTGAAGAAGCTGGTGGGTGGTAGAGGACTCGAACCTCTGGCCTCATGCACGTCAAGCATGCGCTCTCCCAGCTGAGCTAACCACCCATTTGAATTAGCAAGAGGCGGCGAGCGGATTCGAACCGCTGAGTCAGGGATTTGCAGTCCCTTGCCTTTCCACTTGGCTACGCCGCCAAGTGAAGAGGATTATAGGGGGTTAGCAAACATCCGTCAATGCTGACACAACGCGCCTAGCAAGACACAGCCACCGGGCGCGACGCACCGTAAACTGATCGCGAGCCTCCCTTAGCACTAATCTATGGCGTTCGCATCAACCAGTTGTTCGACGAACTCGCCGCGGGGGAACCGCGATAGTCCAGGTTGTTAATGTGGATCCGGATCTGGTCGTATGCTTCCCCACCGTATTCATCGTGGATGGTTAGCGTAATCGCGGCCTGTTCACCGCCGAAACGATCCGACATCGGCGCGTGGTAGACCGGCGTTAAGGTATCCGCATCCTCGAACCATCCCTTGCTTGCCTTCCAGGTGAAGCAGACGGATGTGCATGCTGGATTGGTGACGTGGCCGTAGAGTTTGACGGCTCCACCCTCACTCATTGTGCCCGGATAGCTACGCAGAATCAGTGGGCTCGGGCGATCGGCCGGGAGAACTGTGGCATTTTGTGCTGGAAGTGGGTATCCGGGGTTCCAGCCGCAGGGGAATGAACAACATGCTACCGGTGCTACGCTGCACGTAGGAATAGTGACGTGTCGGATGCAGGGTGATTCGCACGGCGGCCTCTCGGGTTGACAGCGAACAGTCTTGGGAGGGGTCCAACACGGATTCGGCCGCTCTGGGCACTGCAAAGTCATCTGAGGAGTGCCACAGTTGAGCGGATCGCCACGTACACGCACGTACATCTGATCACTGGCACTCACGCCGTTTGCATCAGTCACCGTCAGCGTTAGGGTGATGCACTCGTCACAGCCGCAGATAGACGGTGCTGTGTAGATCGGATCTTGCTGGAACGAGTTGTCAAACTGTCCACGTCTTCCTTCAGCGCTCCAGTGGTAGGCCAGCGCACCGCTTTCCACATTCTGCGCCATGCCGTGTAGCCGCACACTCTCACGCTCGTTCAGGGTTATGTTCGCCCCCGCATCAACGACCGGCGAAGAGTTCAGGGTTACCGAACGTACTACCGGTCTTGCAGCACTGGATTGTTGCACCTGCTGTACAGGAACCGTTGCAACAGCCTCTGAACCTACATCGACCGCGGGCACCGCGGAAAAGAGGAAGACCGCTAACCCAACTCCCACCATTGCAACGAAGATCAACCATGTTTTCATCGCATGCACCTCCTTAAAAGTTGCCGGTGTTTGATAAATGCATGCGCGTTCCGCGTGCAACAGCCACCGGCCAATCCCCCTCTCACTCGCCCAGTTCACCATACAACGAATGCCCTCTGTAAGTCAATCTCTCAAGAGAAGGCG
>CAZQUT010000089.1:0-4861 GCA_964596555.1 uncultured Thermotogae bacterium | reverse complement strand
GTGACGACGTTCTGTCTGTCGATGGCAAACGGTAGGACGTAGCCGCCGTTGTAGTCGGTGTGCTCACCGATCAGGTTGACGCGCCCGGGGGCACGCGCGGTGATCGCTTCCTTCCCTGGGCCGAAGCGCTCTTCGAGGAGGGTGATGCTATTTCGCAATGCCAACCTCTACTGGAACCCCGTCAAGGGCCGACTTGCGAAGTGCATCGATAACGCGCAGGTTTCCGATACTGTCCTCACGGGTGATGCCTGGCGAATCGTTTTGCAGGATGCACGTTGAGAAGTGATCCACCTCGAGACGGTACTCGTTTTCCGCGTCGATCTCCTCCACCGTCTTGCTGCCCATCGTTACGACCTCGATCCTCACATCGACTCCCCTTCCTGGGTTGTAGGTATTGAAGGCTGTGATGCGCCCTTTGTCTCCTACGACTTCGTATTCCCTTCTTCCCGTAAGGAGGAAACTGCTATCGAAGACGGCTGTTCGATTGTCGGGGAAGGTGAGGATCGCCCTCGTCTCCGCCTCGGCACTGTGATCGGGGTGATAGGTGCTTTCCGCAAACACTTGCACGGGATCGGCAGAGAAGAGGTGCCGCACCGTATCGACGCAGTACACGCCAACATCTGCCAGGCTCCCGCCGCCGGCCTCTTTGCTCCAGCGGAAGTCATCATCCCTATCCTGGAGGATTAGTGGGAATGAATGAGCAACGCGGATGAGGCGCGGCTGGCCGATGATCCCCTGCGCCAGCAGCTCTCTCACGCGCTGCGTTTGTGGATGGAAGCGGTACATGAACCCCTCCATGAGGAGGACGTTGTTCTTCTTGCTCGCTTCGAACATGGCTATCCCATCCGTGGCGCTTGTGGAGAGGGGCTTCTCGCACAGGACTTGCTTTCCCGCGTCCATTGCCCGTATTGCCCACTCACGATGGAGGTGGTTAGGGAGTGGAATGTAGACTGCATCGATGGAGCGATCTGCCAGCAGTTCCTCATAACTGCCGTACGCCTGAGCGATACGATGCTTAGAAGCGAACTGCTCTGCCCTCTCCTTGTCTCTGCTCGCGACAGCGATAAGAGAAGCGATCTCCGACTCGTGAAACGCGGGAATCAGTCGCTCCGCGGCGATCCTCGCCGTACTCAGTATTCCCCAGCGCACATTTTTCTCAGTTGTCAATCTTGCCTCCTTTTCTCTGCATTTAAGAGCGGCTACCCCTTAACCGAGCCGGCGAGGAGACCGCGGATGAAGTATCGTCCCATCAGAATATAGATGAGCAATACAGGAATCGCGGCGATTATCGACCCAGCCATCGGCAGGTTCCAGCTGACCGCCTGCCCGCCAGCAAGCTGTGCCAGGCCCACGGTGATCGGGTTGGCCGAGTACTTAGTGAGTGTAATCCCCCACAGGAACTCGTTCCAAATCTGCGTGAACTGCCAGATAAATGTGACTACAAACCCGGGGATCGACAGAGGAAAGATCACGCGCAGGTATAGCTTGAAGAATCCGGCACCGTCGATCTGCGCCGATTCAGTCAGCGACAACGGGATTTGGGCATAGAAGTTGCGGAAGATCAGCGTTGTTATCGGTAGGCCATACACGACATGCGCGAGGATCAATCCCGGCAGGCCGCCGTACATGTGCATGCTTCGCAGCGTCTGAAAGAGCGGAATAAGGATGATCTGGTACGGGATAAACATCCCAAACAGCAGTAGGGTAAATACGATGTCGTTTCCCTTGAATTGCCATTTGGAGAAGACGTAGCCGTTCAGCGAACCGAGCAGAGATGACAGGAGCGTCGCGGTGACGGCGAGGATGATGCTGTTCATCATGTTTGGCGCGAGCTTGGTGTATGCTTGCGAAAAGCTTCCCCAGTTGAGGTGCGTTGGCACCTGCCACGCTGTGTCCAGGTTGATGTCCGCCGGGTTCTTAAGGGCAGTGATCACCGTCATGTAGATCGGCGTCAGGTAGATGGCGGCAACGACGATCAGGGTTGCATAGAGAAGGACGCGAGACCAGTTGATCTTCGTTGTCACGATGCCCTCCTGCGTTGCTCCCGGAACGAGCTAACCAGGTACGGAATGATGAACAGGGCGACGAGCAAGAACAGGATGACGGCGATCGATGCCCCGAGGGCAAACTTGTTCCCTCGGAAGGTTGTCAAGTACATCAGGACTGCGGGATGACAGGTGGACGCGTTGTCCGGACCGGCCATGGCAAAGATGAGGGCAAACATTTTAAGTGAGATATGGGCAAGGATGATGACCGCACTCAACGTGATCGGCTTCAAGATGGGGAAGGCAACACGCTTGTAGTACTGGATGTCGTTCGCTCCGTCCAGACGAGCAGCCTCGTGCAAAGCAACCGGAATCCCACGTAAGCCGGCAAGGTAGAGGGCCATCGTGTATCCGGAGAACTGCCATATTGCGGCGATGCTTATCCCGATTGTCGCCAGGTTAAAGCCATGTTTTTCGGAGATCGGAAGCATCTGAGGGATCATGCGCTGGCCGAATACCGCCCACAGGACGAGTAGCACCGCTGGAAGTGCGACGATGAATGCACGCCTGTGTGTGCCCTTTCTCCACGTGCGTATGGCGAGGAAAACGAGTACCAAGGCGACAACGATCGCGGTTATCACTGGGATGCTCTGCCAGTCGAAGGTTAGGATTTGCCCGCGGCTGCTTGTCCAGAGGAAATTTCCAGCTGGGAGCCCGACAAAGGTGGGTAGAACATTGATTCCTCCACCTGGAGTGAGAAGCCAGCGCCAGATTGTGCCGGTAACGACGAATGAGAGCGACATTGGGTAGAGGAAGATGGTGCGAAATATCCCTTCCCCGCGCGGCTCGCGGTCGAGGAGTATTGCCAGGAACAGACCCAGCGTCAGTGACCCGAGGACAAGAGTCATAGTGTAGAAGAACGCATTAACTAGGTCTTGCCGAAAACGTCCGTGCAAGAAGCTGGTGAACAGCTCTTTGTAGTTGTCAAACCCGATCAGGTGCATCTCCGGATTCACGGCGAGTGCGGCTCCTTTTCCCCAATCGGTGAGGGAGATGTACACAGTCTGGCCGATGAATCCGTACACGAACACGGCGATTAAGATGAGCGACGGAAGGAGAACGGAGAATGCGATTATGCGGTCGCGGGTAAGGTGCACCTTCACCTCCTTTACTGGATTGTGTGTGCGGTACTGTATAGAAAGAAGCGAGGGAGCGGCAAGCGCCCCCTCGCTCTAGGATTTATTCGCCGATTGCGTTCTGTCGAGCGATTGCTTCACAGGCGTTAGCTGCCTGTTGCGGATCCCTGCTCGTCAAGAACATTTCCATAACGGTGGCAAAGTCGTTCATGAACCCTTCATTCGCCACGACGCCATGCGCCAAACTACCGGCGACGACATCGTTCTGCCAGTCGGCAGCAGCGGACTGTGAGTACGCGTTGTACAGCGAAAGATCGCTGTCAGTGCGCGCCGAGATCGAGCCCTTGAGCGGGTTAAATGCATCAGATCCTGCTCTTGATCCGAGGAGCTGCAGCCAAGCAATGGCGTTCTCCCAATTGGGTGCGCCCGTCGGCAGACCGAACGAGTCGGAGAGCATTACGAATACACCATCCGTCCCTGGAGAAGCGCTCCATGTGTAGTCCACTCCTGGCGTCAGCCCGAGGGTCGTCGTCAAGTATCCGGCTGCCCAGTCGCCCATAACGTTGAACGCGGCATTACCGTTCACGACCATGTCCGTTGCCTGCTGCCAGGATAGGGACGCGGCATCATCGTTGGTGTACTGGAGGATCTTTCCGAACATATCCCACACAGCAACCCCTTCGGGGCTGGTGAAGGAGAGTGTGCCATCCCACAGTTCCTGCCACTTCTCCGGCCCAAGGACTGATATGGCGACCGATTCCCACAGGTGATTTGCCGTCCAATTTGTCGCTAGGGCGAGAGGAAGGACTCCCTTTGCCTGAAGCTGTGGCGCGATTGCCAGGAAGTCGGCCCACGTCTTCGGGGCTTCTACACCCCACTTTTCCAGATTAGTCGGGATGTACCACATCACGTTGGAGCGGTGGATGTTGACCGGGACGGACCAGATACCCGCATTGGTGCTGAGAAGCTTGACCAAACCAGCTGGGAATACGTCCATCCAGCCTTCCTGCTGGAACAGCGGCGTGAGGTCTTCCATACGGTCGGCCTTGACCCACGTACCAATCAGCTCCTGTCCGGCATGCACCTGGAAGCTATCCGGTGGGTTTCCGCCGAGCATGCGCGTCTTGAGCACTGCCTTGGCGTTCACACCGGAGCCGCCGGTTACGGTTGCATTTATCAGATTTACACCCGGATGCTGCGCGTTGTATATGTCGATTAATGCCTCCAGCGCCGGCCCTTCATCTCCTGCCCACCAGGAGAAGATCTCCATATCGCCCGTGAGATTATCCGCCATTACCGTTCCAAAGGCCGCTAACAGCCCTATTCCCACCAATACAGCGATTGTCAGTCTCTTGAACCTCATTGTTCCTCCTTGCACGTAGTTTTCTGCCCTTGTGTTGGCAAATACCCTAATTCTTACCGCTTCTATGGGTCAGCCAAACCCTAGTATTGGCTCCACCGTCACCTCCTGTGCCTCTATTGTTCATTCTTGCTCCTTGCGATGGACGATTTCCTCGAAACTAGCGTGACATCGAGCTTGCGCTTGTCGGTCTCCGCGCCATTGTGGTTCTCTTTCAACCTGTGCACGAGAAGCTGCATTGCTTGTCTCCCCAGATCCTCCTTTGGGCTGCGTATTGTGGTCAGAGGTACCTCCAAGCATGAAGACATCCACACGTCATCGAAACCAACAACAGCGATGTCCTCTGGGATGGATAGGCCGATCTCGCGAATCGCCTGCAT
>CAZQUT010000088.1:0-4862 GCA_964596555.1 uncultured Thermotogae bacterium | reverse complement strand
GGGCTATCACGCGGGGTGATTGTCGTTGAGGCGCCACAGCGGAGCGGGGCATTAATCACCGCTCGCCTCGCCATGGAACAAGGCCGCGAGGTGTTCGCCGTCCCGGGGAATGCCACCAGCACGGCAAGTGCGGGAACAAACGCACTCATCAAGGATGGGGCGAAGCTCGTCACGTGCGTGGACGACGTTGTGTCCGAGTTTCCCGATCTGGCAGCACTCACTAAGCCCTCACCGAAGACCCAGCAACAGCAGGGGGCCACCCTGTCGCCGGAGGAGCGCCGTGTCTATGATCTCATCGGCCTTGAACCGCTCCACATTGACGATATCATTTCTCGGGTGGGCATATCACCCACGCAGGCCGCGCAGATCCTCCTCATGTTGCAGCTACAGGGTTTGATTGAGCAGATCGAAGGGCGGCGGTATATCAGAAGTCCGTAGGAGGTTTCACCGATGAGTGTGCAACGTACACTGGTTTTATGTAAGCCCGATGCCGTACAGAGAGGATTAGTGGGACGGATCATCTCCCGCTTCGAAGATAAGGGGTTCAAGGTCGCCGGCCTGAAGATGATGCAGGTCGACGAAGCCCTTGCCCGCACGCACTATCAAGAGCATGTCGAGAAGGCATTCTTCTCCGAGTTGCTCTCGTTCATCACGTCCTCGCCAATTGTCGCCATGGCGATCGAGGGTGAGAATGCTGTCGAAGTCGTGCGTGTATTGATGGGAGTTACCAACCCACAGATGGCAATGCCGGGAACGATCCGGGGAGATTTCGGGCTCAACCTGACCAGGAACATTGTACATGGCTCTGATTCCGCAGCTTCTGCCGAGCGGGAGCTTGCCCTGTTCTTCTCTCCAGATGAGCTACACGATTACCAGCTCTCAATCGAGGACTGGTGCTAGCAGGCACGAATCCGTGCCAATCCAACAAGGAGAATCATGGAGCTTTCCAAGCGCTATCAACCCTCCCAAGTAGAGGAGGAGATATACCACTTCTGGGATGAGGGCGACTTCTTCCGCGCTAACATAGAGGCGCCGAGCAAGGGGCCGTTCTCCATCGTCATCCCGCCTCCCAACGTAACCGGGCGGCTGCACATGGGGCACGCGCTCAACAACACGCTGCAGGACATCATCATCCGCTACAAGCGGATGGACGGCTACAACGCGTGTTGGTTCCCCGGGACCGACCACGCGGGGATCGCTACCCAGAACGTGGTGGAGAAGATGCTCGCCAAAGAGGGCACGTCGCGCCACGAGATAGGGCGCGAGGCATTCGTCGCCCGCGTGTGGGAGTGGAAAGAGAAGTACGGCTCGGAGATCATCGAACAGTTGAAGTCGCTCGGCTGCTCGTGCGACTGGTCGCGCCAGCGATTCACCCTCGATGAGGGACTCTCCCGCGCGGTGCACGAGGCGTTCGTCAAGCTGTACGACGAAGGGCTGATCTACCGCGGAAACTACATGATCAACTGGTGCCCCCGCTGCGAGACCGCTCTCTCCGATATAGAGGTGGAGCACAAGGACGTGCAGGGGAACCTCTATTACGTCACCTACAAAATCAAAGAGTGCGGACAGATCACCATCGCCACCACCCGGCCGGAAACGATGCTCGGGGACAGTGGTGTTGCCGTCAATCCAAACGATGAACGACACAACCATCTGATCGGCAAGACCGCGATCCTCCCGCTCCTCGGACGCGAGCTTCCAATCGTGGCGGCGGAAGAGGTGGATCCCGAGTTTGGAACCGGCGTCCTGAAGATCACTCCGGCACACGATCCGATTGACTTCGCCATCGGAAAGCGCAACAAGCTCGCCGCGATCAACATCTTCACCAAAGAGGGGAAGATCAACGAGAACGGCGGTCACTTCGCCGGAATGACGAGGGAAGAGGCGCAGAAAGCCGTGATCGCTGCGCTGAAGGAAGAGGGATTGCTGGAGAAGGTCGTTCCCTACGCGCACGCCGTCGGCCACTGTCAGCGCTGCGGCACTGCGGTGGAACCAATCGTCTCCACCCAATGGTTCGTGCGCATGCAGCCCTTGGCCAAAGAGGCAATCGCCGCAGTGCGCGATGGACGGGTACGCTTCGTCCCTGATCGCTGGAAGAAGCTCTACTTTGATTGGATGGAGAACGTCCACGATTGGTGCATTTCCCGCCAGCTATGGTGGGGACACCGCATCCCCGTCTGGTACGGCCCGGATGAGACGCCCTTCGCCGCACACAATGAGCAGGAAGCGCAAGAGAAGGCAACGAAGCACTACGGACACGCCGTGGAACTGCGCCAGGAGGAGGACGTGCTCGACACGTGGTTCTCCTCTTCCCTGTGGCCGTTCTCGGTGATGGGATGGCCGGAGAAGACCGCCGATCTCGACTACTTCTACCCAAGCTCCGTCCTCATGACAGGATTTGACATCCTCTTCTTCTGGGTGTCGCGCATGTTGATGATGGGCCTTCACTTCACCGGCGAGGTCCCGTTTCCCGAGGTATACATCACGCCGCTCATCGTCGATGCGAACGGGCAGAAGATGAGCAAGTCAAAGGGAAACAGCATCGACCCGATGGACGTCAAGGAGACGTACGGGATGGACGCGCTCCGCTTCTCCCTCGCCCAATCGACATCCAAGGGAAGATCGATGCGCTTGCCACAGTCCCTCCTCGATGAAGCGCGCAATTTTCTGAACAAGGTGTGGAACATGTCGCGGTTCGTCCTCATGAACCTGGATGATGAGCGGCCCAAGCTTCCGAAGAGCGTCAGTGCTCTCGAAGACAGGTTCATCCTCTCCCGGCTCTCAGCGACGGTCACAACGATCCGTGAGAACCTGGATGAGTATAACTTCAACCTTGCGGTAGAAGCGCTGTACGCGTTTGTCTGGCACGACTTCTGCGACTGGTACCTGGAGATAGCCAAAGAGCGGCTCGCAGGTGACGACAAGCAAGTGCGTGGCATCCTCTATCACACCCTGCGTGAGATCGTAAAACTCCTCCACCCATTCGTCCCGTTCATCAGCGAACGCCTGTGGCAGACGCTCGGTGAACAGCCGACATCGGTTAGCCTCGCTGCATTCCCCGAAGTGGGAGAGCGCGATCCGAAGGCCGAGGCGCAGATGGAGGTGTTCCAGGAGGCGGTGCGAGCAGTACGAGCAATCCGCGCCGAGCTCTCCGTCCCGCAGAACGCCGTGGTGAGCGTCCTGGTGCGTACGGAAGACTTGAGACTGACAGCTCTCATTGGTGAGCTTCAAGGAGCGCTGTGCACGCTATGTGGAGCGGATGAGTGGAAGGTGGCACCGGATGTCAGCGCGCCTGTAGGATCGGCACGGCAGGTGATCTCTGGAGCTGACCTGTTCGTCCCGCTGGCCGAGCTGATCGACATCGATGCGGAAAAGAAGCGGATTGCGAAGGACCTCTCACAGGTCGAATCCGACCTTGAACGCACGCGCAAGAACCTCGCAAATGAGTCGTTCCTCAGCCACGCTCCCGCGCAAGTGGTAGAGAAGGAACGTGCGAAGGAGCAGGAGTTCCTGGCTAAGGCCGCTCGTCTGCACGCGAACCTGACCTCGTTGGAGGGATAGCTTGGACTACATCGAGGCCCGTCGCGCTTTGGAGGGGCTCCCTTCCCTGGAGGTCAAGCCGGGCCTTGATCGTGTCAATCGCCTCCTTGAGCACCTCGACCATCCGGAGCGGGCGTTCCCCGCAATTCACGTCGCCGGCACCAATGGCAAGGGATCGGTCGTCGCTATGCTATCAAGCGTTCTTACCCATGCCGGCTACCATGTCGGACGATTCACCTCCCCCGACCTGATCGACTTTCGCGACCGAATCAGCGTGGATGGCAAATGGATAAGCGAGGAAGAGTTCGCGCGGCAGGTCGATCGAATCCTGCCACTTCTTGCCGACACGCAGGATACTCCGACACTATTTGAAGTCCTAACGGCGGTAGCCTTCTCGCACTTCGCTGAATGCAATGTGGATCTAGCGGTAGTAGAAGTCGGCCTCGGTGGGAGATACGACTCCACCAATGTTGTAAAGCCGATGTTGACGATACTAACCACCGTGGGGATGGATCACACAGCGCTCCTCGGGAATACGATTGAGAAGATCGCCTGGGAGAAGGCTGGGATCGCAAAAAAGGATGTGCCGCTGCTCATTGGAGATCTTCCTGAGGAGGCAGAGCGCGT
This sequence comes from uncultured Thermotogae bacterium, assembly GCA_964596555.1. Lineage (GTDB taxonomy): Bacteria > Bipolaricaulota > Bipolaricaulia > UBA7950 > UBA9294 > M55B144. The sequence continues at coordinate 695 of CAZQUT010000088.1, read as the reverse complement.
CGCACGCGAGGAGTGCGCGCGTGTGCGCGCACCGCTTGTTACCACATCTGACATCGTTCTTCAAAGATCCGGCTTCACCTGGGAATACGCTTCGTACAGGGTCATCGCACCTTCTCTTCCGGAAACGGTCAACATTCCGCTCATCGCATCCTACCAACAAGAGAACCTGCTACTTGTTCTTGCCACGATCGAAGAGCTGAGGAAGAAAGGCCTGCCCATACCGAATGATGCCATCTCTTCCGGGCTTGCCGCGACGGTTTGGCCCGGTCGGTTTGAAGTGATGAGTCGCGAGCCGATCATCGTCCTCGACGGAGCGCATAACCCACCTGGCGCCGAGGCTCTGGCAAAGGAGATCGAAACCCTCTTTCCTCGCGGGGAGAAGCGACACCTCCTGTTCGGGGTCCTCGCAGACAAGGACTACGAAGCGATGGCACATACGTTGTTTCCTCTCTTCTCGCGGGTAACGCTCACCCGCTCGGACAGCCCGCGGGCGTTGGAGCCAAGTCACCTAGCGACAATCGCCACAGAACTTGCTGTGCCTAGCGTAGAGACACGATCGGTTATCGATGGAGTATCCGCCGCGTGCGCCAGCCTTGACCCGGACGACGCACTCCTCATCGCCGGCTCCCTAACGATAGTTCGTGAGGCACGAACACTCCTGGTGGACAAGCCTGACGCCGCTTCCTGAGCTTTGC
>CAZQUT010000087.1:0-4871 GCA_964596555.1 uncultured Thermotogae bacterium | reverse complement strand
ATCTCGGCAGCGCCGGCCATCGTCTGCGATGTGGTGAATCGCACTCCAAGGATGGCGGTCGCTCCCTTTTCTTCCGCATCACGGATCATCCGGTCGAGTGCTTGGTCGCGCGCTTGACTCAGCATACGCGTGTAGTCCTTAATCTCCCCGCCGACTATGTTTCGCAGCCCGGCCATAATATCGCGGCCCATGTTACGGGCGCGGATAGTGTTACCACGCACCAGGCCAAGCACTTCTTCGATCTTTCTACCTTCAATCGTCTCCGTCGTCACTATAATCATCCTTATCCCTCCTGCGTTCAATTATCAGTCCAACGACCGTGATAAGCAGCCCGGCCGCTCCAACGAGAATGACAACTTTGAAGAACATACCGAGCCCCGGAGCCGTAACGACAGTACTAACGATCAAGTACGCCGCGTATCCTCCTAAGAGAACCCCAGCGGCAATCATCAGGAAATATCCAAGTTTGAGCATCATACCCTCCTCATATCTGGCTCCAATTCCGCCCCGTCTCCACCTTTACTTCCAGCGGGACGCGCAGGTCCATCACCCCTTCCATCTCCTTCTTGATCGTCTCGCTCGCTGCGGGTACGTCATCCTCGTGCGCCTCGAAGATAAGCTCGTCGTGGATCTGGAGGAGCATCTTCGCCTTCAGCGTTCCACCCTCGATGAGGCGATCAAGTTTGAGCATGGCGAGCTTGATAAGATCGGCGGCGCTTCCCTGAATCGGTGTGTTGACCGCGTTTCGTTTGGCAAAGTTACGCGCGGTAACGTTCTTCTCCGCAAGCTGTGGAAGCATGCGACGACGTCCGAGGATCGTTTCGGCGTAGCCCTTCTTCGTTGCCTCCTCCACCATTCGATCCATGTATGATCTTGCCTGCGGGTAAGCAGCAAAGAAGCGATCGATGTAGGCGCGCGCCTCTTCGCGCGAGATCCCAAGTTCGCGCGCCAGGCCGAAAGGGCTGATCCCATAGATGATCCCGAAGTTGATTCGTTTGGCCGCGTTGCGCAGCTTGCCAGTGACCTTGTCTTCCGGGATGGCGAAGATGCGGCTGGCGGTGATCCTATGCAAGTCTTTGCCCTCAACAAAGGCGGCGATGAGCTGTTCATCCCCCGAGAGATGCGCCAAGAGACGGATCTCGATCTGCGAGTAGTCAGCGCCGATAAGAAGCGAACCCTCCGGAGCAACAAATGCCCGCCTAATTCGGTCTCCCACCTCGGTGCGAGTCGGAATGTTCTGCAGGTTTGGGTCGGACGAGGAGAGCCTTCCCGTGGCGGTCGATGTCTGATGAAACGACGTGTGAATGCGGCCAGTATCGGGGTTTATCGCCTCAGGGAGGCGGTCGATGTAGGTAGTGAGAAGCTTCTGTAGCTCGCGATACTCAATCAGCTTCCCCGGCAAGGGATGCTGTACGGCAAGCTCACTTAACACGCGCGCGCTTGTCGATGGACCGGTCTTCTTCTTCTCGATCACGGGAAGACCGAGGTGATCGAACAGGATGTTCGCTACCTGTTTTGGCGAATTAGGGTTGAATGTCTCGCCAGCAATCTCGTACAGGTCGCTTTCGATTATAGCGAGGCGTGCGCGCAGATCGCGCCCCTGTGCGGACAAAACGGTCTCATCAACGAGTATTCCATTCTTCTCCATGCGCGCCAGCACGCTTACCAGAGGAACTTCCACCTCGTCGAATAGGCTGGACGCCCCCACGCGATCCAGGCCAGCAACAAGGAGATCCTTGACGCGGAAGACGATCTCCGCATCTTCTGCCGCATAGAACGACGCCTTATCGACAGGCACTTGAGAAATCTTCCCGTTCTTGCCAGCAAGCTCTGTGTAGGAGAGCATGCTGTAGCCAAGATAGGTCTCGGCAATCCGCTCCAAGTTGTGCCGGCGCTCTTCAGGATTAATGAGGTGGGAGGCGATCATCGCATCAAACGAGATCCCACGCGGAGAGAGGCCGTTACGGTAGAGCACTATCAGATCGTACTTGATGTTCTGCCCGATCAGGCGAGGTTGTTCCCCTTCAATAAATGGTCGTAGGGAAGCTAGGACCGTCTCCAGCTTCAGTTGGACTGGTGCACCGAGGTAGTCGTGCCCCACCGGGATGTAGTAGCCCACATACGGGCGGGGAGAGATAGATATTCCAACGATGCGCGCCCGCATCGGATCGATACTCGTCGTCTCCAGATCGATCGAGATCTCGTCGCAACGCGAGATCTCACCCACAAGAGCGGTAAGTTCATCTTCTGTCAAAATGGTGCGATATTCGGCCTTCCGTCCCTGTGTCTCCTGCTTGTTCTCTGTCTTCGTGGAAGACGCTTCAAGGGAAAGATCCCTCAGCACTGAACTGAAGTTGAGCTTGGTGAGAAGATCCCCCAGGCCCCCTACATCGACATCGCCGAGGGCGTAATCGCTTGGCACATCCCCAACCGCGATCTGCGAATCGAGGGTGACCAGGCGTCGCGCGAGGAGAGCGTCTTGCGTGTGTTCCTTCAGCTTGTCGCGAATGCGCGCGTTGCGCAGTTGATCGGCATGGGCGATGAGCTGATCGAGCGACCCGTATTCCGCCAGCAGTTTCACCGCAGTCTTTGGGCCGATCGACGGTACGCCGGGGACATTGTCGGACGTGTCGCCGATGAGCGAGAGGTAATCGACGATCTGCCCCGGTTCCACTCCGAAGCGCTCCCGTACACCGTTCGTATCGACGACCTCCACCCCGCCGGAAGCTCCGCGGCTGCTTGGACGCACTAGGTTGATCCGCTCGTCGACAAGTTGAGCCAGGTCTTTGTCGGATGTCACGATTAGTACGGAGAGCCCCGTTGCCGCAGCCTTGAGGGCGATGCTCCCCATGATGTCATCTGCCTCCACGCCACGCTCGAAGATGATCCTTATCCCAAGCAGCGTCAGCATCTCCTGGATGATTGGAAGTTGGGATGAAAGGTCTGTAGGCATCTCCTGACGATTGCCTTTGTAATCGGGGTACATCTTATGCCGAAACGTCGGTCCGCCGGCGTCGAATGCCACCACCACATATTGGGATGGAAAACCACGCATGATCTTCGTCAGGAAGCGCCAGAAGCCATAGATGGCGTTCACTGCCGCTCCATCTGGTGTCGTAAGATCACGGATGCCGTAGAAAGAGCGGTAGGCGATGGAGTGACCGTCGAACAGGACGATCCTCTCCTGCAGCACGTCTTTGACGCACAAGAGCTCGTTCGCCGTCTTGCTAGAGGTAGGCATGTTCCTCCTTGTTCACTCCTTGTAGGTCAAAGAGGTAACACAAAGCGAGGGCAAGGCCGTCGGCCATATCGTCCGGGCGCGGTGTCTCCGCAAGCCCGAGGAGCTCCTTCACCATCGCCTGCACTTGCGGTTTCTTCGCCTTGCCGTAGCCGGTGATCCGCTTTTTCACCTGCAGTGGCGTGTATCCACGCACCGGCAAACCATGTGTCGCCATCAACAGAACCCCACGCGTCTCGGCAGTGAGCATCGCCGTGCGCGCATTGGTGGCAAAGAAAATCTCCTCGATCGCTATTCCCAGTGGGTGATACCTTTCAATTAATTCTCGCGCCTCGTTGTAGATATCGAGCAGTCTCTCCGGCCGCGGCATCCCGTGAGGAGTAGTAATCACGCCTCCGTCGATCACCACCCATCCGTGACCTGATGCCTGCACAACACCGTACCCGGTGGTGGCAAGGCCGGGATCAAAACCGAGAGTCATCGGCTGGTCGATCACTTAAGGAAGTCCCGCAGCCGCACGTTGTCTTCTTTTCTTTCCTGACACACGTGGTTCGGATGCTCATTGAGATTGATTCCACAGACCGGGCACAGACCCCGACAATCGGACCGACAAAGTGGGTGCGGTTCGAGCGCAGCGGTGATGAGCCCAAGGATATGGCTGATAAGATCGATCGAGGTCTCCCCTTCCGAGATATCGATCCTGAACTGTTCGCTCAAGTTCACTTCCTCTCGCACCGGCTCTAGGCATCGCCGACACGGCTGATCAACAATCGTGTAGATCTCGGTGTCCAGATAGAGTGTCGTGAACTGCACGTATGCATCACCACTCACTCTTATGTCCTCGATGAACGTGGCGTTCTCCGACACTTCTGTCGCCCGCTTAGCATCGAGACCGATGTCTATCGGAAAGCGTTTCCCCGGATGTTCAACAAAGTTATCAATATTAAGTTGCATGATTTCGCAGACGGAACGCAACGTCAGCCGTCCGCCTTCCCTCCTTTACGTCGTGTACGCGAATTATGTCCGCTCCATTGGCGATTGCAATCGCATTCGCCGCTATCGTCCCCACCAGCCGCTCTGAGCTTGGAAGGTCGAGAATCTCACCCAAGAACGACTTGCGCGAAAGCCCGATCAGGATCGGAACATCGATATCCTTAAACTCCGAGAGCCGGCGCAAGATGTTTAGGTTGTGCGCAAGCTGCTTGCCAAAACCAATCCCAGGATCGATTATCAACCGCTTCCGATCGACTCCAGCGGAGACCGCCACATCCATCCTCGCGCGCAAGAAGTCCTTGATCTCCCCTACCACGTCCGCGTAGGCCGGATCCCGCTGCATCGTCTCCGGTCTTCCCTGCATGTGCATCAGCACGAGGAACGCGCTACTTCCTGCCACTACCTCTGCCATGTTAGGATCGAAGCGCAGGGCGCTAATGTCGTTTATTATGCTCGCGCCGTGCGCGATCGCTGCCTGCGCCACGGCTGATTTGGTCGTATCGACCGAGATAAGAACATCGCTCCTGCGCGCGATCTGCTTGACCACCGGGATAACCCGCGCTAGCTCCTCATCGACGTTCGCTTGCCGCGCACCCGGACGACTCGACTCACCGCCGACATCGATGATGTCCGCCCCTTC
>CAZQUT010000086.1:0-4884 GCA_964596555.1 uncultured Thermotogae bacterium | reverse complement strand
CATGATGAACCGACAAACACTTCCTGCAAGAACTGTGAGGTGGCTCTTGCTGGCGCTTCTCTTGTTCGTATTAGGAATAACAGGGTTGAAGGTCCTCTATCCCTTTTCCTACCAACAACAGATCGATCGCTGGGCAAGCTCGTATTCCATCGATCGCTACCTTGTAGCGGCCATCATCCGGACCGAGAGTCACTTCCGCACTCGCGCCATATCATCAGCAGGCGCAATCGGTCTGATGCAGATCATGCCAGCAACTGGAGAATGGATTGCCGACAAGATAGGTGTGGACGAGTTCACCACGGATGACCTTTATGATCCAGAAACTAACATACAACTTGGAATCTGGTACCTGCGGTATCTCATAGATCGATTCGGGCGTGTCGATACAGCGCTGGCCGCCTACAACGCCGGTCCAGGAAATGTCGAGCGTTGGCAAGACGAGGGGGAGGAGGCATTCCCCGAGACGGTAGAGTATGTTCGCAAAGTAGTAGAAGGGGAGCGTGCATACCGCTTCCTGTACACACTCCCCTTCCTCGGATCTCTCCTTCGCGCCGTGCCGATCTAGGCTTCATCAAACAAGTGATGCTCTACTTCTCTTCGTACATCTCGATGTTGCGGTTTCATGCAGGGAGCCCGTGCTACGCTTCGCCATCATGGCATGACCGTTGACCTATTCGCCACTGTGCTGGTCATGCCTCGAAGTATAGGGTCTAGCAATGTGATTGAGTTTTTCACTTACGTATCATTGGGTAGATGCAGACGCAACAGAACCAGCGCATCTCACAAAGACGTGGATCAGCGGCAGGTAATGAGTGATGAGACCCAGAGGGGGGATTGAAGGATTACGAATCAAGGTCAGTTGCTTGCCTGTAGACTATCGACTAAAGGCTGAAAACTCCTTAGCGATCTTGGTGTCGCAATACCTTGGCAGCTCGATCGAGTGCAACGAACGGGCGAGAGAATGACCCTGTATCATTATGTGGTCGCAGGTTTCTTGGCCCATATGAAACGACAAAGGACAGGTTCTTCGTACAGCACTTTGCGCAAAGAGCCGCGGTTGGCTAGTATTGCGCAAGATCATCAACCTATAGGAGTGTGGTCAAACCGTGTCGAATTCGACGAAGTGGGTCGAGAAAGACCCAAAGAAGGAGAATGTCTTCTGGCCAAACGCGGCCATGAAGGAGCGGGCGTGGATCTCGGATGAGTCGATCTACGCCGAGGCAAATGCCGATCCGGTTGCGTTCTGGAGCAAGCACGCCGAGGAACTGCACTGGTTCAAGCACTGGGACAAGGCATACGAGTTTGCCCCAGAGAATTACAAGTGGTTCGTCGGCGGCAAGCTCAACCTCTCGTACAACTCTCTTGATTATCAGATAGAGAAGGGCAACGGGGATCGGATCGCCCTCATCTGGGAGCCGGAACCGGTAGAGGAAGAGGCTGTCAAGGTGACCTACAAGGAGCTGCATCGCCTAGTCAGCAAGTTCGCCAATGTTCTCAAAGGATTGGGTGTGAAGAAGGGTGACCGCGTGGGCATCTACCTGCCGATGATCCCCGAAGCGGTCATCGCTATGCAGGCGTGCGCACGGATCGGTGCGCCGCACAGCGTGGTCTTCTCAGCCTTTTCGCCTGATTCACTGCGCGATCGCATGATTGACGCGGGAGCAAAGGTTGTCATCACTGCCGATGGTTACTACCGGCGCGGCAAGGCAATCAACCTGAAGAAGAACGCCGATGCCGGTGTCGAAGGCACACCCGTGGAGAAGGTAGTCGTCGTAAAGCGCCTCGATGGAAGCGCTTCGATGACCGGTGGTCGCGATCTGTGGTACCACGAGCTGATGGCGAAGGCATCCGAGGATTGCCCGGCAGAAGAGATGGACGCCGAGGACCTCGCGTTCCTCCTGTACACTTCAGGAACAACAGGCCAGCCAAAAGGGATTATGCACACCACCGGCGGCTACGCTGTTCAGTCCTATCTAACCGCCAAGTGGAACTTCGATCTACACCCCGGTGACATCTTCTGGTGCACTGCTGATGTCGGTTGGATCACTGGCCACACCTACATCAACTACGCCCCTCTCATGAACGGAATTACGAGCGTCATGTATGAGGGATCGCCGGACGCCCCCGACTATGGTCGCATGTGGGCGATCATCGAGAAGCACAAAGTCACCCAACTGTATACCGCGCCGACAGCAATCCGGATGTTCCTCAAGTGGGGGGACGAGTGGCCCGCAAAGCATGATCTGTCATCCCTGCGGCTCTTGGGCACAGTTGGCGAGCCGATCAACGTCGATGCCTGGCTGTGGTACTTTGACAAAATCGGCGGCGGGCGTTGTCCGATCGTTGACACATGGTGGCAGACCGAGACCGGGGCGAACATGGTAAATAACCTTCCCGGTATCGGCCCGTTTGTTCCTACTGTCGCCGGAAGGGCGTTTCCTGGTGTGATTGGGGACATCCTCGACGCCGGAGGATCACCTATGGCCACTGGTGAAGGTGGATACCTCTCTATCTTCAGTCCATTCCCGCCGGCATTGACGCGCGGAATCTACGGTGACATGGACAGGTTCAAGGCGCAGTACTTCACTGAATACGGCGACGAGCGCTACTTCACCAGCGATGGTGCCCGCAAGGATGAGGTCGGGAACATTCGTATCACCGGGCGCGTGGACGACGTGATGAACGTTGCCGGTCATCGTCTCGCCACCGCCGAAGTGGAGAGTGCACTGGCGCAAAATAGCAAGGTCAGCGAAGTTGCCGTCGTCTCCCGTCCGCATGATCTGAAGGGCGAGGTTCCAGTGGCATTTGTCCTCCTGAAGGCAGGAATCGACCACTCCGATGAGATCCGCAAGGAACTCCTCTCCACAGTGACGAAGGTCATCGGCCCGACAGGCCGTCCGGACGAGATCGTCTTCGTCGATGACGTGCCAAAGACCCGTTCTGGGAAGATCATGCGCCGCGTGTTGAAGGCCCTGGTCCGCAACGAAGCGGTCGGAGACCTGACCACGTTGCAGAACCCGGAAAGCGTCGATCACCTGAAAGAGATGGTCGGCTATAAAGGGTAATGCACGCGTGAACGCTTCGGTTGCGCAAGGTTTTCAGAAAATCAACTAGTAAGTGACGGGGGTGGAATTAACCCACCCCCGTTCCCTTAGGGAGGGATTGTATGTCGGATAGCAAGGTTTTTGGGATGGAAGCGGAGCAAGGACGGTGGATCTTCGTCCTGGTCGGCATGTTGATGAACATCTGCCTGGGCGCTGTCTACGCATTCAGCGTCTTCAAGACTCCGTTGCAGGACCTGTGGGGTATCAGTGCTACGCAGAGCAGCCTCCCGTTCATGATCTTCCTGGCCGTCTTCGCTGTGGCAATGGCCCTCGCTGGGGGGATAGTCGGCTCTTGGGGTCCGAAACGGACGAGCATCCTGGGTGCCGTACTCGTCGGTGCCGGGTGGATCCTATCAGGGTTCGCTTCAAACATCACCTCGCTAACGCTCTTCTACGGCGTCATCGGCGGTGCCGGGGTCGGGATTCTCTACGGGTGCCCGATTGCCGTTGCGGCCAAGTGGTTCCCCGACAAGAAGGGACTTGCCGTTGGCCTAACAGTGATGGGCTTCGGACTATCGGCCCTGATCATGGCCCCGATCATGCGCGCGCTAATCGCGAATGCCGCCATCGGCCCGATGAAGACGTTCACCTACCTCGGGTTCGCGTTCCTCGCCATCCTAGTGCTGCTGTCGTTCCCACTGCGTACCCCGAAGGACGGCTGGAAGCCAGCCGGATGGAGCCCAAAGGCGATGAACAGCGAGACGAAGGTCGACCTCGATCGCGGCGAGATGGTCCGCACCAAGACCTTCTACGCCCTGTGGGGAACGTACACTATCGGATGCCTCGCTGGCCTGATGGCGATTGGAATCTCGTCTCCGGTCGGTGAAGAGGTAGCGAAGCTGACCCCAAGCATGGCCGCCATCTCCGTCTCGCTCTTCGCGATCTTTAACGGGATTGGCCGGCCGATCTTTGGTTGGTTGACGGACAAACTGAGCCCACGCAACACAGCGGCGCTGTCGTTCGTGCTTATCCTCGTTGCATCGGCTGCGCTATACCTGTGGGGAGAGGGGAACGCCGCGCTGTACTTCGTTGCGTTCTCCATCCTGTGGCTGAACCTCGGTGGTTGGCTGGCGATCGCTCCAACAGCGACGGCTACGCTCTTCGGCACAAAACACTACGGGAAGAACTACGGTTTGATCTTCACCGCCTACGGAGTCGGCGCTCTCCTCGGTGGATTCCTTTCGGGGATGATCCGTGACGCGACCGGCGGTTACCTTCCGGTCTTTATTCCCGTCATGATCCTCGCCGCAGTCGGCTTTCTAATTGCCCTCGTTGGGCTGAAGCCGCTGAAGGCATAACAAGCCGTACGGTCCTGAAGCTGCGAAGCGGGGCAGGGATCATTCCTTGCCCCGCTTTTCTTGACTCTCTGTTATTTCAAATGAGTAACTGAAGAAAAATGGTCAAACGCCAAGACTCTGACGGGGGTACAAGATTGTTTCACCACGAAGGACACGAAGAACACTTGGGATTGCAGTAGCGCGTCTTGCTTACTACCCCCCCCCGCCCGAGGAGGCAGAGGACGAAGCACTTAATTCCGATCTCAAGCTTGGTGACACTGCATAGGCAGTTACCGCATTCGACGACCCATCGAGTTCCATTCTTCGTGTCCTTCGTGCTCTTCGCAGTGAATTCTCCTTGCCAGCAATTCTGTCCGAACCGGAACTAGAAGTGACTGCCCACTTGCAACGACAAAGAATCGTTGTTTTTCATAGATCGCGTTTAAGTTGCACCCAAGAGTGACGCTTCACGAACCCTTCTTTCGTCAATATAGTCGCAAGTG
>CAZQUT010000085.1:0-4921 GCA_964596555.1 uncultured Thermotogae bacterium | reverse complement strand
ACGTTGATCGGACATCATATTTTCGAGGGTCTATTCGAGGACGACGGCAATCTCGAACCGCGACCGCAACTCGTTGACACTTATGAGATTGCCGATGATGGATTACTGGCCACGCTGCACCTTCGCCACGGTGTCTTGTTCCAGAATGGCAAGGAGATGACGTCAGATGACGTCTTGGCGTCATTGAAGAGGTTTATCGACTATACCCCTCGAGGACCGCTGCTTGCTCCCTTCTTGGATCATATGACCGCCAGCGATGCCTACACCGTTGAGCTATACTTGACGAAGCCGTGTGGCGCTCTTACGGCGATTCTTGCGTTCACAAACGGTGGCGCGATCATCATCCCGAAGGAGATTGCCGAAGCTAGTGGAGATGAACCACTTGCCCCCGAGAACTGCATAGGTACGGGACCATACATGTTTGATTCGTGGCTTCCGGGCAAGTATCTGCGTCTAGTCCGCTTTGATGACTACGTTTCTCGTGGTGGAGACGCATTTGGCTATTGGGGTGCGCGCACTGCGTATCTGGATGCAATCGAGTTCATTCCTGTTCCTGAGGTTGGTACGAGAGTGGCTGGGCTCGAGGCCGGTACGTATGACTATGCCACAGAGATTTCAGCCGATCTTTTCGATCAACTGGACGCCAAGGCAGATCTGCAGACTCTCGTTGTAAACCCTGCATCATATCCCTACTACATCTTCAACACCAAGGAAGGGATCATGGCGAATGTTAAGATGCGTCAAGCAATCTTGGCCGCCCTTGACATGACGCCGATCATGCAGGCAGCCTTTGGTCCGGAAGCGCTGTGGGACATCAGTGGATCGATATACCCGTCGAGTACAATCTGGTACTCGGATGCCGGAACAGAGCTTTACAACCAGGCCGACCCCGAACGGGCAAAGCAGCTGGCTGCTGAGGCCGGTTACAATGACGAGCCGATTCGCTTCATGACGACTACCTCGTACAAATTCATGTACGACATGGCGCTGGTAGGTGTCCAGCAACTTGAGGATGCTGGTTTCAACATAGATCTTCAGGTCTACGACTGGGCGACTGTTGTCTCTCGTCGCGTTCATCCGGAGCTTTGGGATATCTTTACCACTAACGATGCAACAGTCGGCGATCCATCTATCGTTTGCTGGTTGAGCGATGCCTACCCCGGTTGGTGGACCGACCCGGAGAAGCACCGCTTTGTGGAAGAGATTACTGCCACAGTCGATTTCGATGCTAGATTCAAGCTTTGGGAGGAATTCCAGGAATTCTTCTGGGATCAGGTATACCTTATTCGATTGGGCGACTACTACGACTACTACGCTGCCACAGCGGACCTGAAGGGCGTTGATACGGAATCACATCCAGTGATGAAGTACTGCTACTTCTGGAATGTCTGGCTTGATAAGTAAACCTTCTTTGTCTTGAGCAAGCCTGGAGTCCCTGGCAGAAGTCTGCTAGGGACTCCACTATCGGAGGCAGAATGGGATCGTATGTCATTAGGCGGCTATTGGGTATGATACCGGCCATGTTGCTTGTGTCTGTGGTTGCGTTTCTGTTCATGCACCTGATCCCGGGGAATCCCGCTGCCGTGAGGCTTGGCCCGTCAGCCACCACGGATCAGATCGAGCGCCTGACTGAGAAAATGGGCCTAAATGAGCCTATTCATATCCAGTTTGGGCGTTGGTTTGCCCGCGTCATGCAGGGTGACCTTGGTGAGTCCATCTTCTTTCAGCAGTCGGTATTGAGTGTCATCGGCAGTCGTGCTGAGACGAGTATTCTGCTGGCTACGCTGGGTATGTTGGTTGTCATATGCGTAGGGTTGCCGTTGGGAGTCATCTCAGCAGTGAGACGAAATACTTGGATTGATCAGGCTTCACTGACCGTCTCATTTCTGGGTGCGGGAATCCCCGATTTCTGGCTTGGACTTCTACTTATGCTTGTCTTTGCCGTAATCCTTGGGTGGTTCCCCACTTCAGGGTTTACCTCTATCTTCGCCAAGGGAGGGATCATGAACCTGCGGTACCTGATTCTTCCGGCCCTGACTCTGGGGATACCGAATGCTGCCCTTCTTACACGGCTTACGCGCTCTAGTATGCTTGAGGTACTGAGTCTGGACTACGTTTCCACGGCGAAGGCTAAGGGACTTCCTGAACGGACGGTGATCCTCAAACATGCCCTCAGAAACTGTGCAATACCGATAATTACAACTATCGCATTTACATTGGTCATATTGATGGCACAGGCGGTTGTTACTGAGAGTGTCTTTGCGCTGCCAGGCATCGGGCGATTGGTAATCAGTTCCGTGTTGCGCCGTGACTATCCCGTTCTTCAGGGGGTCCTCTTGCTGACCGCATTCCTATATCTGTTCGTAAACTTGCTGGCAGACGTCGCTTACGGGCTCTTGGATCCCAGAATCAGATACTAAGGAGACGGCGATGAAGTGGTTCTTGAAAGCCATTATGAAGAGAAAAGTGGCCTTTATGGCGCTTAGCTTCATGGTGCTACTTGTGATATGTGCAGTCTTTTCGCCGCTACTAACGGCCTATGACCCCTTGCGTATAAATCCAGTGGTTCGATTGCTTCCTCCAAGCATGGAGCATATCCTTGGTACGGATAGCTTTGGAAGGGATGTGTTCAGTCGCACGATCTATGGAACGAGGCAGACGCTCATAACGGGGGCATCAATCGTTGGATTTTCCGTGTTCTTTGGCGTTCTTATCGGGGCAATGTCAGGTTACTTCAGGCCCTTGGGGTCCGTCCTTATGCGGCTTATGGACATACTCATGTCATTTCCTGATATCATGCTTGCTCTGGCATTGATGGCGATATTCGGGCGGGGGCTGTTCAACGTGATTATCGCCATAGGAATCGTGTTCACACCTAGAATTGCGCGTCTTATGTACGGTTTGACTCTGGAAATACGTGAGACGACATATGTCGAATCGGCACGCGCGCTGGGAGTTTCTCATTGGCGAATCATCACACACTACATAATCATAAATGCGCTTTCACCGATCATCGTCCAGGCATCATTCACGTTTGCATTCTGTATCATTGCCGTAGCCTCGCTGGACTTCCTTGGGGTGGGCGTCCCTCCTTACATTCCAAGTTGGGGCGGGATTGTCAGCGAAGGCCGCACATACCTAACGCGCGCTCCGTGGATTATGACCTTTCCCGGAATAGCAATCGTTCTAACAACACTTTCGCTTAACCTTGTCGGAGATGCGTTGCGTGACGCACTCGACCCACGGCTGAGGAGGCTCTTGTAGGAGATTGTCACAACCGGATAGAACCAGCCCTTCTTATTGCACGAAATACGGGAATGTCGACTGGGAGCAGGTCACTGATAGTCACTGACAGCTGAAGGCAGATTTGTGGAGCGGAAACTTTTTTCCTAACGAGGTCTCTTGCATTCGGTGGCTTGCCAACGGTCACCCGTAATGCTATCATACAACTTGACAAGATGACAGATCAAGCGAAGAGAAAAAGCTCGATGCCCTTTGAGAAGGTGCGGCCGCGCAAAGTCTCTGCGATCGCGGTGCAGCAGCTCATTTCCGCGATCAAGGACGGGATGTTTCCCGTGGGGAGCAAGCTTCCCTCCGAATCCGAGCTTGGTGAACAGATGGGGGTCAGTCGCCCTTCGATCAGGGAGGCGCTCTCTGCGTTGCAGGCCGTTGGGTTAATCGCTTCACGTCCGGGAAGCGGCAATTACGTTCTAAAGGTGCCTTCCCTGGATGAGGAACAGGACGCACCGCTCCTCATCGAAAGCGAAGCCGGATGTTTGGAAGTAATGGAAGCCAGATCGATCCTTGAACCCCCGGTCGCGGCGTACGTTGCCAAACAGCACTCGTCCGATGAGATAGAGGTTCTCAGAGACATCCTTGTCAAGATGCGAGAAGAAGCTCAGAAAGGAGACTTCTCGTCGTACTTTGAAGCCGACAAGGCATTCCACAGTGGCTTGGTGGATGCTGCGCATAGCCACCTGATCACCGAAGCGATTATTCCACTGGTAGACACGATGGATCAGAAGCTGTATAGGGAGTTTACGCACCACTACTACCTGAAGAATGTAGCTGACCTGGAACAGGTCGTCGATGTTCACTGCGAAATTCTCGACGCCATTGCGCAGGGGAGTCCTGAGTTGGCCGCAGAGCGGGTAGAAGAGCACTGGCAAAGGATGAGGGAGATCTGGGAAGCATGAGTGAATAGTGCTATTAAAAAATGACTTTGCGTTACCTTTGAAGAACAGGAAGTGATGAACCACAGACCAGGTAAACCGCGCAAAGCACACGAAAGGAGGCAGTTATGAATCGTAGACTGGTCGTAGGTAGTATTCTCTTAATCTCGTTTCTGTTGATCATTGGAAGTAGTCTGGTAATGACCGCTAGTGGGAGCCCGCAGTACGGTGGAACGCTTCGTTGCGCTCTTGCGTCGGAACCGGGGAAGCTTGATATGTAGATGGACACCGGCGTTGCCGCAAGCATACCAGCGCAGCATATCCTGGAAGGGCTGTTTGCGTTTGATTTTTCGTATACGCCACAGCCGATGTTGGCCTTTAGCTAGGAACTGGATGGAACGGGGACCGTCGCCACATTTAACCTAAGGCGAGGGGTTCTGTTCAATCTACTGGGGGATGCGCTACGCGACCGGCTCGACCCCAAACTACGGAGGATTATGTAATGCTCGTTATTGATGATGCGGCTTATCGTGAAACTATCGCCATACTGGAGAAACTCGTATCCATTCGCAGTGTGAATCCCCCCGGAAACGAGGATGAGATCGCTCAGGTAGTTAAGAAACTTCTCAGCGAGAACGGGATTGACTCTGCGATCGTTCCCCTTGCGAAGGGACGAAGCTCGCTTGTTGCTCGTATCCCCGGCCGCGAGAGCGGATCGATTGTCCTCTGTGGACACCTGGATACCGTGA
>CAZQUT010000084.1:0-4948 GCA_964596555.1 uncultured Thermotogae bacterium | reverse complement strand
TCGAGTTCCGCCACGAGAGCTGGTACAACGAAGAGACATACGCCATGCTGAAGGAACTCGGTTTGGGATTTGTCAACGTGGATCTTCCGCCTCTTCCCGGTCTTCCCGGCGCGAGCAATATCGTCACATCGGATGTCGCCTACTACCGCCTGCATGGAAGGAACGCGAAGATGTGGTGGCAACACCCGACCCCGAGTCACCGTTATGATTATCTGTACAACGACGACCAGCTTGAGAAGTGGGCGACGCGCGTCAAAAAGGCTACTCCTAAGGTGAAGACAAGCTACGTGTTTGCAAACAACTGTCACCTCGGGCAGAGCGTAGTGAATGCCCTCCACCTGCATCAGCGGCTCGGTCTTCCCAAGCCGACACTACCTCCCGGCCTCGCGCCGGAGATGTTTGAGCCATCCACCGACGAACTGATCGCTCAGATCAAAGCAAGGATTGTGCAGAAGCAAGCAGAAGAGAACGGGCACTGACTGGGTTGTGCTTGAAGAAGGGCATTTCGCGGGCACTTGGGAGGCGACTTGTCTCTCTTCGCGTGCTGTTGCCGCTATTGGTGGAGCCGAATAATATGGTGTATTGGGTTGTGGGCGAGACGGAATCCTGGAGGAATAGCCATACCCTTGGAAATTGAACCAGGAACCCGACTCGTATTCATGCGGAGGTGAGAGTGATAGTCGATAGCTAGCCCCGAGTAATTCCATAGGTGGATTCAAGAACGAACTTGTCGGCGCTTGTTGAATGATCTGGAAGTGGCTTCAGGGAGGGACACGTGAAACTTCGAACGAACGGGTTTGATCTGTGGGTGTACCATAAGCAAGACGCGAAGCCAAAATATCTCTTGTTTCACACATCACAGGAAAAGGCAGAGAAGTGGTTCCACGGCGGTCGTTTCTGGCAGATCTGCGGTGGCTTCGTTGGCGAGGAAGAGGAACTTGAGGCGGCGTTCCTGAGAGTCTTGCACTGCATTGGGCTGGAGGCGATCGGTATCTGGGCGTGCGAACACACATATATCTACTACAACGCTCGCCGGAAGAACATCGAGATCACGCCGGTCTTCGCGGCGGAGGTCGTTGAGCCGAAGGCCATCCCTCTCTCTTGGGAGCACTCTGAGTACGGCTGGTTCACGAACGATGAGTGTCTCGAGAGGATCCACTTCCGCGGTTTGATCGAGGGGCTGAAATGGACGCGCCATTACATCTCTGAGGTCGAGGCCCCACCGGAGAACCTCCGGTTCGTCTGAACGTGGACCTGCGCTATCCAGAGAGTGTCGCGATGGAGAATCTCATCGTAGCAGGACAAGGATCACTGCTATTGTGGCGCTCGCGATTAGTCCTACCGCAACAAGGAGCCCGAGCAAACCTCCCCCCTGGACCGACCAGTACCGCGCACGTGCATTTTCTATGGATTGACCGGAGACCAAATCGCAGACAGCAAGTGTATGCTCGCCCATGAATAGTTCGCTCGGGAGGTCGATGACGACTGGGTCCTTGAACCCGGAAAGGAAGTAGATGAACGCCTGGCGATGAGTCAGGTCGTAGGTTGTCGAGTACATCGTATAACTTCCGTCAAGTACGTAGGGATGTTGCCTGCTTACAGCTTGCAGCACGGAGGCAAACGGCTTCACATCAAGGTTCTCCTGCAACGTAAGCTGTTCGAGCTTCTCGCGGGCGGCATCGTAGCGAACAAAGCTGTCATGCCCGACAAACTGATCAGGGTCAGCGACGTTGAACGTCGATGCGACAAGCACATGCGACCCTTCGTCCTTTCGCGTGATAGACAACTCGCCATCGGCGGATGGAGAGATCACCGCTGCGTTCCCGCTCGCGTCGGCGAACAGGATCTGGAACCAGACCGACGGGAAGTCGAACTGCAACGTTACCTTGATTGCCTCTTCGACATTCGCTGCCTGGCGAAGAATTCGGTCGTAGAAGCTGTCGCGGCCATGCAAGAATGGACGTTCCGGGTGGCGTTTCATCTGAACTTCGGGGACCGCCGTCAGACTGTATGCGAGCCCGTGCTCATTCATCCCCGCTTGGAAACTTCGATACTTGCCCTGCCAAAGCCATCCTAGGTGCATTCTCCCGTACTCCTCCGATGATGCGGGGCGGAAGAAGACCAAGCTCCGGCATGGGTCGCCAGCCAATGGATGGTCCATGCCCGCATCCTCACTGTCACCCAATAGGCTAAGCCCTTTGCTTGATGCCATGAAACTGGTGCAGTAGACGCCGGTCCACGGAACGGTGTATTCGGCTGTCTGAGGCCAGGCTGCATGCGCTGGCGCAGCGACCGAAAGCAGCGCAGCCAACAGAGCCATGGCGCACATGTCGAGGGTTCGCAACTGGTTCACCTCCTTATGTATTGCGGCCGTCACCGAGCCGTCTGAGCTTTGAGAGCCGCTTGGCTGATTCGATGGAACCTCTGTCCTATTGCTCCCGTTTCAGTTCCGTCCAATGTGATAATGGCCCAGTATACAGAAGTCGTTGCGAAAGTGTGATTAGGGAACCTGTGAGACGTCGGCCCCGAAGCTTGAACTCGATCCAGAGCTTGCATGGGCAGCCCCGCCGAACGTCCTGAGTTCCGAAATCGCCGGAAAACCATCCTCGCAGGAACGGCCCTCCGCCTGCGTTGAGAAAAAGCGGCATCCGATCCGTATAGGTGGTATCACGTAATCGTACCTCCGCAGCCTCACCCAGTTTGATCCACACCTCTCCCGATTCGTCGATCCGTGCTTCGATCCGCACACCCCCCTCGTACGTGTCCACTGAGCCAAGCCAACGCCCGGCAAGCTCCGGCTCTGCGGTCAACAGATTCACCTCCGGGCCGGGCGTTTCAGGTGGGCAAATCTGAGCGAGCCTCTCGGGAATCAGCGTTGACAAGATCTCGATGGCAAGCGCATCCGGCCATGGGCCGGCCGTATTGGATAACACGACAACTGCAAGGTCCTCCTCGGGAACAAGAATGAGCACCGTACTGATCCCGTTGGAGCCACCACTGTGGTGCACAACCTGCAGGCCATCCGCCATCCGTCCGATGAACCAGCCCAGCCCGTATCCACTTCCTTCGCACTCCCAGTCCCGTGTTCGAACGGTCCCGGGGGCAGCGGTTTGCATTTCCTGCCGCGAGATTGCCGTAAGGATTTGCGGCTGACTCTCGTCGGGCGATCCCATATGAAACAGCGCAAAACTGAGGAGGTCGGACACGCAGCTATACAGTCCGCTTGCGCCTAGGCAATCGGTCAGAGCAACTGGTATCAGCTGTCCGGTTGCGGCATAGTTCGTCGCGTAGCTTCCTGCCAGCCTCGCATTGCATCCGATTGTCGTGCGCTCCATTTTCAGCGGGACTAGGACCTCATCGGCCAGAAATCGTTCGAAACTCGTCTCGCTCACTTCTTCGATGATGCGGCCAAGGATTCCATAGCCGAGATTTGAGTATTGATACCGCTCTCCCGGTGCGGTCACCAGATTGCCATATCGGCGGAGTGTCTCCTCGAAGGGGGGCGGAAGATACGGCTCATCGACGTAGAATGCTTGGCTATGCAGGGGAAGCCCCGACGTGTGACTTGCGATCCGCCGGATCGTGGCAGCGTCCTCAGTGCCGATGCAAGCCCGAATGCCGTCGGCTCCAAGGTATGTGTTAGTGGGATCCTCAAGAGAGATCAGCCCCCGCTCCACCAGAATCATTAGTGCCGTCGCAGTGAACGGCTTGGAGACCGACGCCAGAGCGTACAACGTCTGAGCGGTGGCAGAGATGCCTGCTTCGCGGTCCGCCAGGCCGAATCCTTCTTCCCAGCGCAGAGCCCCGTGCACAACGCCCACGGCGATCGAAGGAACCTCTCCCTCTTCGATCAACGAAACGATGTGCTCACGGATGTGACGAAGCTGCGGAGGGCAATCCAGAGCAAACGCCGGGGTGGCTGGACCAACCAACCCCGCGATTAGCAGAACCGCCACGAGAGGGCACACAATCGCCAGGCCCGCGTTCTTAGTCATCCGCGAAAGCTCCTTCGTGTTTGTGCCTACCGCCTCTCACCAACAGCCCCGCAGAGCATGAGGACTCCGGCTACGCCGAATCCGACTGCTCTGGCCAGATGAGCGGTCGCTGGGCCCTGCACCCGAATCATCCCGGTGTACAAGCCAGAGGCGACGAGCATTCCCGTCGCTAGAACAGCAAACAACCATTTGGGCATTGCAGTTACCTTACGTTTCATGTTTCCTCCCGTCTCAAATTCCTGCGATACTCCCACAGATCTCGTTTGCTGGACAGTGATTTTCCAGGCCAGTCTGCGTTCATTGCTCGACCAACTAACTGACGGGTCCTGTGGGTTCTGCAATCCAGTTGTAGATCAGTTCCAACACCTTAGGAGAGATTGTTTCCTCGATCTCTCCATACTCGAGTGGAGATCCGGTCTTTGCCGTTTGGAAGAAGTGATTCAGCTGCGGGATCTCGACTACGCGATACCTTGGATTCCCGGCCTTCTCCAGTGCGGACCGAATCGCTTCAAGGTTTCCTTCTGGGGGGACTTGCACGTCGAGCTCTCCAAAGATCGCCAAGACCGGACAGCGAACCTGCTGAAGCGTGTCGCTCGGATCAAGGGAAAGGTTGAAACGGAACCACGGTGAGAGAAGATGGTCGATCGTTGCATTCACCCGCGCCTCCGGCACTCCCGGAAGCTCGCGATAGATCTCGCGCAGCTCACTGCGTGCCTTCTCCAGGTCTGTTGCGCCGCTCACTACGCCAAGTACCCGTTTCTGGAACGCGCACTTAGCGGCGAGTTGCTCCTCAGTCTGACCGAGAGCACGCCCTGTGGATTCCTCGAACTGCTGGTTGTACTCGATCCCTGGCAGGCCCGGGGTCCCCATCATCACTATGAACGCTACGCTTGGCGAGGCGGCTGCCGCCAGCATTGCTTTAGTCCCACCCTCTCTGTGCCCGACCAGCCCAA
>CAZQUT010000083.1:0-4954 GCA_964596555.1 uncultured Thermotogae bacterium | reverse complement strand
TGTCCTTCATGGAAGGACAAATGCGACGTGACTCATCGGCGATGAGGATAGCTTCTTGCGCGAATCGTGTCCGAAACCGATCCTTACAAATCCCCTCTGGATGCCACAGAACTTACTAGGGAACCACTGTCTGCATCTTCTCTACTTCTTGCTCGGCTTCAGCTTGACGAGCTTTCCATCCTCGATCGCTTTGCTCAGCATCTCACGTAGCCTGAACTTCTTGATCTTCCCCGATTGGGTCATTGGGAACTCGGCGACGATTTCCACGTATCGAGGGACCTTGAAGTTGGCTATCTCCCCGGCGCAGTAGTCGATTATCTCTTGTGGATCGATCGACACACCTTCCCGAGGGATGATGTAGGCGACAGCGACCTCGCCCATGACTTGGTCTGGAATTCCAACAACGGAAACATTCTGCACCTTGGGATGCGTGAATAGGTACTCCTCGATCTCGGCTGGGTAGACGTTGAACCCGCCAGTGATCAGCATGTCCTTCTTCCGACCAACGATCCGAACGTACCCATTCTCGTCCATCGTAGCGAGGTCGCCAGAGTAGAGCCAGCCCTCACTATCGATTGCTTCCGCCGTCTTATCAGGCATCTTGTAATAGCCCATCATCACGTTGTACCCGCGGCAGGCAAGCTCACCCATCTCACCCGTGGGAACAGACGTATGCTCATCGTCGGTGATCTTCACCTCGATCCCGGGAAGTGCTCTGCCGACCGTCTCTACACGCAGGTTTATCGAGTCGTCAAACCGGGTCATCGTGATCACCGGCGAGGCTTCAGTAAGCCCATAGGCGATGGAGATGTTGCAGTGCAGCTCATCCATAACGCCCTTCATCACCTCAACCGGGCAGGGAGAACCGGCCATGATCCCGGTGTGCAGCGACGAGACATCGTAACCGGAACCATCGGCCTTCCCCTTGCGGTACTCCTCGAGTTCCAGCACGAACATCGTCGGTACGCCGTAGAGGATGGAGACATGCTCATTCTCCACAAGTTCGAGCGCCTCCCTTGCCTTGAACACAGTCATCGGGACCATGCTCGCTCCCCATGTGATTGCACCGGTGATTCCCATCACGCAGCCAAAGCAGTGGAAAAACGGCACGGCAAGCAGGAAGACATCTTTCTCCGTTGTGTGCAGGACTTCGGTTACCTGTTTGGCATTCTCGGCGATGTTGTGGTGGGAGAGCATCGCGCCCTTGGGGTTACCGGTCGTTCCCGAGGTATAGAGGATGAACACGTTATCCTGCGGATCGCACATCGCCTCGCGCCGTGCGAGCTGGTCATCGTCGATTGCGCCATCACCCAGCGACTCTACTTCGGAGAAGGAGCGCATGTCGTCTCCCTTCTCTCCGGCGACTATGACGTTCTTCAACAGCGGAAGCTGGTGCCGCACACTAGCGATCATCTCCGGGTAGTCTATCCCCACGAACGTGTCGACCATAAACAGCGTTGTCGCCTCAGAGTTTTCGAGTATGTACTGTACTTCGTGCGGCTTGTAGCGCGTGTTCATCGGGACGACGACCGCGCCAATGCGCGCGATGGCGAAGTACGCGACTACCCACTCAGGGATGTTCGGCATCCACAGGCCAACCTTGTCTCCTTTGGCCACTCCAAGTTCCATCAGGCCACGGGCCACGTGATCGACCCGAGCATTGAGTTCCTTGTACGTGATGTGCTTCGCGTCATTGGCGATTACTGGACGATTTGGAAAGGAAGCTGCGCTTTGGGAAAGGACTTGGGATAGTGTTCTCATCGATCCACCTCTGGTTGTAGGATGTGGGCTGGTACACAGAGTATCGCAAATTGCGCTCCATGAGCAATACGTAGACAGCACAGCACCTCCTGACACAGAATTCATCTCCTTTGCCAGCCCACGAATTATCGGTAGGAGACAGTTCTTTCGTTGAACAACGTGCCTAGGGGAGATAGACTGCTCGATCGAGCTACCAATGAAGGGAGGCGTCTTGAATAAGCTGACAATTGCCAACGTAAGAGACCAGGTCGTCGGGATCGAGAAGAAAATCCCGCTCCTTGACGGACAGATCGTTCAGTACATCAACCTCGACAACGCTGCCACCACACCAACGCTACGGCCTGTACTTGAGAAGGTCAACGAGTTTCTTCCCTGGTACTCCAGCGTCGAGCGTGGCGCGGGATTCAAGAGCAGGCTTTCCACGGAGGTGTACCGGCGCGCACGCGAGATCGTCCGCCAGTTTGTGGGAGCCGATGTCAACACATACACGGTGATCTTCACCAAGAACGCGACAGAGTCTATCAATAAGTTGGCACATAGGCTGTCCTTTGCTTCCGATGACATCGTTCTGCGCTCGATTATGGAGCACCACTCAAATGATCTCCCGTGGAGGCTGAATGCGAATGTTGAGTACATCAACATCAATCCGCATGGTGGCCTCGATCTGGACCACCTCGACCATCTCCTTCACAAGTTCTCGCATAGAATTAGGTTGATTGCCATCAGCGGGGCATCGAACGTCACCGGATACCTCAATCCGATCCACGAGATCGCTGAAAGGGCGCACGCGATTGGCGCGGAAATCTTCGTTGATGCCGCTCAGCTTGCCCCTCATCGTAAGATAGAGGTGAGATCACTCGATGACCCGTCCCACATCGACTACCTTGCCTTTTCTGCGCACAAGATGTACGCCCCCTACGGCACGGGAGTCCTTGTCGGAAGAAAGGACACATTCCTTAAAGGGGATCCGGACTCTGTGGGTGGAGGAACGATCGAGTTGGTGACAGAAGATGAGGTTCGCTGGGCCGGCCTGCCGGAGAAGGAAGAGGCGGGAACACCGAACGCTGTCGGCGCTGTGGCCTTAGCTGAAGCGATTCTATGCATGAAACAGATCGGTATGGAAAGTATCGCTGATCACGAGGCTCGTCTGAGCACGTATCTGCTGCGCAAGCTAGAGAAGATAGACGGCATAAGTATCTACGGGGACACAGATCCGGAGAATACTGCGAAGCGGCTGGGCGTGATTCCGTTCGAGGTTGATGGAATGCCGCACCAGCTTCTTGCTGCGATCTTGGCATATGAAGGCGGGATTGGGGTACGCAACGGGTGTTTCTGCGCGCATCCGTACGTGCTCAAGCTTCTGCACGTGTCCAGAGGCAGGATTGAGGAATACAAGGAAGAGGCTGAACACGGCTCGCACGAGGGGTTGCCCGGCCTGATCAGGGTCAGCTTTGGCTGCTACAACGAGGAATCAGAGGTGGACGCACTGATCGAGCAGCTGGAGCGTGCCGTACGCGGTGAGTACCACGGAGAGTACATCCAGGATAGGAAGACGGGTGAGTTTCAGCTTAAGGGGCTCTCAGAAAGCTTCGATCGATACTTTGCTCTCATCTAACCAGGTCTCTGGCAGCACGCTAGTACTCTCCTACCGGTCTTCCGTTAAGAAGGAAGACCGCAGTGAACATCACCACGGCTACCAGCACAAACACCGGGAGGTAGCCAGCGAAATGGATGATAACTCCGCCAAGAGCTGGAAGGAGAACAACAAGAACGTTGAGCGTTCCACGGATGCCAAGGAATACAGGCCGGCTGTCCGCGGGGATGATATCCAGGAGGTACGGCTCGAACCCGACACGCCTGCCGCTGAACACGAAACCGACCAGGAAGAAGACAACGGCAAATGTGTCCGCGCCCAAGTGCGCAATCCCAAGGGCAACAATGGGGATAGCCCCTCCCAGGAGAAGGCAGAAACGAACGACTCTCTTGCTGTCAAACCGCTCTGCGATCCATCCCCACAGGAGGTTGGAGATAATTGTTCCCCCTGCTTGAAACAGGAAATAACGCCCGATGTAGGCATCGCTGACGTGAAATGTATCCTTGGCAAAGATCATGTAGAACGGCATTATCATCAGACTGAAGCTGGAAAGATTTTCCACAACGATAAACCGGAGAAACTCAGGATGCCCGCGCAAGATACTGGGTATGCGCCGCAGCAATGAAATGAGAGATGGGCGGATATCCTCGCTCACCGGTGATGGCGGCTCCTTGATGAACCAAAAGGCGATCGAAGCAATAACAAGGCCAACAAACCCGATGAACAGGAGCAACGCGTAGTTTCTCGGAAAGGCTAGAGAGTTCACGCTGAACACGCGGGCGATGATCCACCCGCCGCCAAAGGCAGCAAGGCTGCTGGCAAACTGCCTGGATGCGGCAAGCTTCCCGCGTTTCCCTTTGGCAACGAGCTTCCCGAAAATGTCAGAATAGGAAATGCCGGCAAGTCCTCCGCTCAACGAGAACACAAGCATCCACACGAAGAAGCTTCCCACCACCAACGACGGTGCTTTCGCTCCAAAGAAATACATGAACCCCGCCATTCCCAGAAAGGCGAGACCGCGCAGATAGATCCCTATGAGAAGGAACCTGCGGTGGTATCGATAGGAAGAGAGGAAATGGCCGAACAATAGGCTGAACAGGTAGGGTATACCGAGCATGAGAGAGTAGATGATCCCAAAGATGATCTTCGACCCACCAAGATCGGTGATCATGGCTGGAAATACCGTGTTGAAATCGATCATCGCCATCGTGAGGGCGAGAAAGGCCCCATGCCAGATGAAGATTGCGTAAACCATTGCCACCCCCTGTGGAAGAACTGCGCACAAAAACCATGGCCATTCTACTCGACAATCTCTCAACTATCCCGCCTGCAACCAAATCCACGACTAACACACTGGTCAAAGGGAAGGTCTTCGTTGCTTCGAGTGAGTATTGCCCACTTCTTATTCGCATCAGTTGAACACTGAAGTAATTCACCACGAAGAGCACGAAGGACACGAAGAATGGAACTTCAGGAATTATCAAGAGCGGTAAATCGCTGTGCAATCTCAGAAGCATGCAAACGGGAATCAAGAGCTTCGTCTTGGTGGCGTAGTGCTTTTGTTTCCTCCGCGATACCGAGAGAGCCTTAGCGTTCGAT
>CAZQUT010000082.1:0-4959 GCA_964596555.1 uncultured Thermotogae bacterium | reverse complement strand
A
The DNA here is from genome assembly GCA_964596555.1 of uncultured Thermotogae bacterium. Classification (GTDB taxonomy): domain Bacteria; phylum Bipolaricaulota; class Bipolaricaulia; order UBA7950; family UBA9294; genus M55B144. Next base: position 4,958 of record CAZQUT010000082.1, on the reverse strand, counting down.
TTCATAATCTCCCTTAACAAGTGTTGCGCTATCACCATGCCGAGAATCGGACAAGCTGCTTGACAGAGTCCACTCAAATCACTATTATTGATTCAAAAGCATCGTGAACAGCTACGTAGAAAGGGGCAATCCTGAGCGCTACTGATAGCAGTGTTATCGAGCTTCGTGGAATAGTTAAACGCTTTCCCGGCGTCATCGCAAGCGATGGCGTCAATTTGACGGTCCGTAAGGGCGAGATCCATTGTCTGTTGGGAGAAAACGGCGCGGGCAAGACGACGCTAATGCGTATCCTGTACGGCCTGTACCAACCGGATGAGGGAGAGATCATCCTGAATGGTAAACCCATTCGCATCCCATCTCCGCGTTCCGCACTCACGTACCACATTGGCATGGTCCATCAACACTTTCGTCTTGTCCCCACATTGAGCGTGGCAGAAAACATGGTCCTAGGACTCGATGAGGGAACGGGCCCGTTTCTCAACTATAAACGAACGTGCAAGAAAATCTCAGATATTGCTGATAAGTACGGACTTGTCGTCGATCCCCAAGCGAAGGTGTGGCAGTTGACGGTCGGTCAGCGGCAGCGAGTGGAGATCCTGAAGGCACTGTATCGTGAGGCCAGTATCCTGATCATGGATGAGCCAACGAGTGTCCTCACCCCTCAGGAAGTGGATCAGCTTTTCTCCACGCTGAGAACGCTCGTCGATGATGGCCTAACGATCATCTTCATCACTCACAAGCTAGATGAGGTGATGGAGATAAGCGATCGAGTAACCGTTCTGCGCAAGGGGAAGGCAATCGCCACGGTGAACACCACAGAGACAAACAAGGCCCAATTGGCAGAGCTGATGGTCGGCCGCGAGGTCGTCTTCCGCTTGGAAAAGAATGAGGTCAATCGCGGTGAGAAAATCCTCGTGGTTGATGACGTACATGCGCTGAACGATCGCGGCCTTCCGGCACTGCGCGGAACGTCATTTGATCTGTATGAGGGCGAGATCCTAGGAGTAGCCGGAGTGTCGGGAAACGGCCAACGGGAGTTGGCTGAGGTCCTGACCGGTTTACGCCGCGCGAGGCGCGGGCACGTTACCCTTGAGGGAAGAGCGATGACCAACTGCTCTGCACGTGAGATCTCCGACATGGGTGTAGCTCACGTCCCCACTGAACGCAAGAGAATAGGCACGGTCCCGAATATGACCGTTCGCGATAACCTGATCCTCAAGACTTACCGCAAGCCACCGTTCTCACACGGGATGTTCCTCGACAACAAAGCGGCAGAGGAGAATGCGCGTCATGCGATGAGCGAGTATCAAATCATGGCACCAAGCATCGATACAGCGGTGAAGGTCCTCTCCGGCGGGAACATCCAGCGCGTTGTCCTCGCTCGCGAACTGTCAGGAGATCCACGGTTGATCATCGCTGCCCATCCAACATACGGACTAGACGTCGGTGCCACGGAACAGGTACGCGAGATACTCCTGGCGCAGCGCGATCGGGGCGCGGGAATCCTGCTTATTTCGGAGGATCTTGAGGAGATCATGACCATGTCGGATCGAATCCTCGTCCTCTTTGAAGGGCAAGTGATGGGAGTTATCGATGCGAAGGCGGCTCAGATTGAAAGGATCGGACTGATGATGGCCGGCATAGAGGAGGAGGAAACGTGAGGGCTCCCAACTGGCTAAAGATAGAACGCCGTCCAACTGTTTCCGGTCGCACAGTGTTTATCATCTCTGTGTCCGCAATCCTTGCGGCGCTTCTTGTCGCGGCGATCTTCTTTGCCGTGTTCGGAGTCTCGCCGATTCATGCCTATGGCCTGATTCTGAAAGGGGCATTGGGGAGCCGACTTGGGCTGGCCGAGACGGTGCGCCGGGCCATCCCGCTGCTGCTCATCGGGGTGGGGCTGACAATCGCCTTCCGAGCCCTCTTCTGGAACATCGGAGCCGAGGGACAGCTCCTCATGGGAGCGATCGCCGCAGCCGGAGTCGCTCTCTTCTCCGGACTGCCAGACCCGCTGCTCCTGCCAGCAATGTTCATCGCCGGATTCGCGAGCGGGGCCGCGTGGGGCCTTATCCCGGCTGTACTGAAGGTAAAGCTAGGGATAAACGACGTCATTACGACTCTGATGATGAATTATATAGCTATCTATTTAATGGAGTGGTTGATTCATGGTCCATGGAAGGGGCCGACGGCACGCGGGTTTGCCTATACCGACCAGTTTCCGCGTGCGGCATGGCTTCCCACACTGTACGGCACACGCGTCCACTGGCCGACACTTGTCCTGGGGCTTCTTCTCGCTCTAGTGATGTACATATTGGTCACACGTACGAAGAGTGGCTTTGAGATCCGCGTTGTCGGGGAGAATCCGGATGCGGCGAGGTTTGCCGGCATCAGCCAGTTCAAAACGACTCTGCTCGTCATGCTTATCGCCGGTGGCTTCGCGGGACTGGCTGGGGTGGGGGAGGTGGCCGGTATTCACCATAAACTACTGGGGCCACTCAACATCTCGATGGGTTACGGGTATACCGCGATCATTGTCGCTTGGTTGGCACGACGCAACCCACTTGCCGTCATCATTACCTCGTTCTTGTTTGCGATTATCATATCCGGTGGAGACGTCATCAAGGTGTCGTTAGGGCTTCCCTTCCAGTTAATCAACGTGTTCAATGGATTGATCTTGTTCTTCCTGATCGGGAGCGAAGTCTTCATTCGCTACAAAGTATCCTTCTCGTTTAGGAGGCAATAATGGGTTGGGAAACATGGATTATCACAACGCTAAGTCGCACCCTGGCTTACGGAACTCCGCTTCTCCTAGGAACACTTGGTGAGATCTACACGGAGCGCTCTGGGGTTCTCAATCTTGGTGTTGAGGGGATGATGATCATGGGGGCGTATTCCGCTTTCACCACCGCCTATATCACCGGAAATCCTTGGCTGGGAATCCTGGTCGGTGGGATCATCGGCGGAGCCTTCTCTCTAATTCACGCCTTTGCCAGCGTAACCTTGAAGGCGAATCAGGTCGTCTCTGGGCTCTCCCTCACCATGCTTGGCCTGGGTTTGTCCGGTGTGTTGGGACGCGGTTGGGAGGGGAAGCCCCTTTCTAACCCGATCTCCGCGATTACCGTTCCCGGGCTTTCGAAGATTCCGTTCCTGGGGCCGATCCTGTTCGAAGGGCAAAACCTGCTCGTCTATCTGACCATTCTCCTGGTTCCGCTGCTTTGGTACATTCTCTATCGGACTCGGATTGGGATCACGATCCGCTCTGTAGGAGACAGCCCAGCCACCGCCGATTCTTTGGGGATCAACGTCGATCGGGTTCGTTACCTGTGCACCGCCATTGGTGGGGTTCTCGCCGGGGTAGCCGGGGGGTACCTTTCGGTGGCCTACCGGCCGGCGTGGACGGAAGGGATGACCGCCGGGATGGGGTGGATCGTAATCGCGTTGACGATATTCGCCTTTTGGAATCCGGCCCATGGTATGCTGGGAGCATACTTCTTCGGCGCGCTGTACATCCTGTCGTTCCGCCTGCAACCTTGGATCTCTCCGGAATTCCTCAAGGCGATGCCGTATGCGTTTGCAATATTGGTCCTGATAATTGTTTCGCGAGGAACGTTGCAGAGTAGAATGGGAGCGCCCGCTGCGCTTTCTGTACCGTACACTAGAGGGGAGGAATGAGCCATCATAAGAGTTAAATCACGGCAAAGAGGAGGTGCGACACTTTAGAAAGAGTAGACTGTTCCACCGGCAAGAAAATCCTTAAGGAGGGAGAAAATGAGAGCGAGACTTGCGTTAGTGATGCTAGTGGCGGTGGGGATCATCTTAGGTTTGGCCACCGTAGCGATGGCCAAGGAGTACGTCCCCGGCGACCCACTCAAGGTGGGCTTCATCTACGTCGGACCGATCGGCGACCTGGGTTGGTCCTATGCCCACGATGAAGCGCGGCTGATCTGTGAGGCAACCTTCCCCTGGCTAGAGACGGCCTACGTTGAGACCGTACCCGAAGGGAGTGAGGGGTTGTACATCGATAAGCTGATTCAAGATGAGGGCTGCGACGTCGTCATAACCAGCAGCTTCGGGTTCATGGACGGGACACTCGAGGCGGCGCTAAGACACCCGGACAAGATCTTCGCTCATTGTTCCGGGTTCAAACGCAATGACAACCTGATGACCTACATGGCCGACTTCTACCAGATCTACTACCTAAACGGACTGATGGCGGGAGCGCTCACCGAATCGAACAAGGTCGCTTATATCGGTGCGTTCCCGACGCCCGAAGTGAAGCGGCACATGGACGCGTATACCGTTGGCGTGCGCGAGGTCAATCCTGATGCGGACGTGCACGTTCGATGGATCTATGCGTGGTTTAGCCCTCCCGCGGCCAAGGAGGCTGCTCAGGCATTGATCGCCGACGGGTGCGATGTTTTTGCGTTCACCGAAGATTCACCGACGATCGTGCAGGAGGCGGCAGCGAGTGGCGACGCGTCCTTCGGACACTACTCCCCGATGTACGATTTCAGCCCCGATCACATTGTCTCCGGGCAGATCGCACACTGGGAGGCCATCTACCTCGACTTCCTGGCCAAGGTCTACGCCGGTTCCTACACAGCACAGAATCTTGCAGACGTCGACTACTGGTGGCTGTTGCAGGAGAAGGGCGTAGAGATGGGTGCCAAGCCCGGAATGTTGATCAACCCCGTGTACGAGGATCAGTTGAAGGCTGTTATGGTCGATGACCCTGTCCTGGGTACGATCAGCGTCTACGACCTGGTGCTGAAGCGTCTCGAACAGATGTCCGATCCTTCGATGGTCTTCGATCCGTTCAACGGGCCGATCTACGACCGCGACGGAAACCTGAAGGTTCCTGAGGGCACGCGTATGTCGGTGTTCGAGCTAACCACAATGGACTGGGCAGTGGACGGAATAGTTGGTCCTTGGGAATAGAAACAGATTAGAGTTGTTCTAAT
>CAZQUT010000081.1:0-4998 GCA_964596555.1 uncultured Thermotogae bacterium | reverse complement strand
TGCTGGCGTTCATCCGCTCGCTCGAGGAGCAGGCCGGCGATGCTGGCAGGTTCATCCATCGCGGCCTCACGTCATCGGACGTGAAGGACACGGCGCTGTCTCTTCAGATGCGCGACGGACTGGACATCATCTTGGACGAGACAAGCGCTTTGCAAGCAGAACTGTCGCGCAAGGCGCGCACTTATCAGGACTTGATCATCGTTGGCCGTACGCATGGAATGCACGCGGAGCCAACGACGCTTGGCCTAAAGTTTCTCCTGTGGAAGACTGAACTCGATCGCGATATCGAGCGCCTGAAGCTGGCACGCGGGAGGATCAGCGTGGGAAAGTTATCCGGTCCTGTGGGGACGTATACGCAGGTCTCGCCGCGGGTGGAGGAGATCGCCTGCGCCAAGCTCGGACTGCGCCCAGCGCGCGCGGCAAATCAGGTGTTGCAGCGTGATCGTCATGCAGAAGTGCTTGCTGCGATCGCCATCACAGGGGCAACCCTTGAGAAGATCGCCCTCGAAATTCGGCACCTGTCCCGCAGCGAGGTCGGCGAGGTGGAGGAACCTGTCCCTGAGGGATCATCCTCGATGCCGCACAAGCGCAACCCAATCACCTCGGAGCGAATCTGTGGGCTAGCCCGGATACTGCGCGCTAATCTGCAGGCGGCACTTGAGAACGTCGCCCTATGGCACGAGCGGGACATGTCGCATTCATCCGTTGAGCGGGTGATCATCCCCGATTCATTCACGCTACTGCACTATATGTTCGTCAAGATGAGGGCGATTATCGGCGGTCTGGTTGTGCACGCGGACGTCATCGCACGCAACCTCGAACTGACGTACGGAGCGATCTACTCGCAAGCGATTCTGATCGCGCTTGTCGAACATGGAATGGCGCGAAACGAGGCGCACAAAGTGATCAAAGCGGCATCGACGGATGCATTTGCTCAGGGAAGATCGCTCATCGATCTATTGCGTGAGGATGAGAAAATCGCCTCGCTCTTGGCAGCCGCGAAGGTCGATGAAGGGGAGATTCTTGATCGCGTACGCGTCACTAGTCGTCGGTTGATCGAACGGGAATCGAGAGGCTAACTCCCCTGCGGAAAGACAAGGCACGCTTCGGGAGGGAAACGTACGGTAATCTGTGTCGCAGCCGATACATCTTCTGCTTTCGTTGCGGGAATACGTATACGTAGCGAACCAATGGGGCTTTCCAGGTGCACGATGATCGTCTCGCCGTGATACTCGGTGAGGATGACCTTCCCGGAGACGCAGTTCACACCATCCTTGCCAAGACGCATATCTTCCTCCTTGCAGAAGAAAAGTGCTTTCTGATCAACGTTCAACTTGCCGTTTGTTCCATTGCCACGCAGTGACACCGCGTTCGCGTTCACGTCCACGATCCCGTTGACTGCGGATGTAATTGTGCCCGCGATCATGTTTGCGCGGCCGATGAACGAGGCAACGAAAGCGCTTTTCGGATGAGAATAGATTTCTGGTGGCGTCCCGACTTGCTCAATCCTACCAGCGTGCATCACCGCTATGTTATCAGAGATCGCCATCGCTTCGTCCTGGTCGTGGGTGACGTGGATTGTCGCCAGCTGCACTTCCTGCTGGATGCGCCGGATCTCTCGTCGCAGTGACTCCCTCAACTTGGCGTCGAGTGCGGATAGCGGTTCATCAAGGAGGAGCAGGCGCGGCCGTGGGGCGAGGGCGCGCGCCACGGCGACGCGTTGACACTGTCCGGAGGAGAGCTCGCGCGGATAGCGGCGTTCTAGGCCCAGGAGGTCGACAAGCCCTATCATCTCTCGTACCCGCTTGCTATGTCGCGGCACAAAGTGGATCCCATAGCCGATGTTCTGGGCCACTGTCATGTGAGGGAATAGCGCGTAGTTCTGAAACACAAACCCGATCTTGCGCTTCTCCGGCGGCATGGGAAAAAGGTCCTGACCCTGCAAGAAGATCGTTCCCTTATCGGGGCGGTCGAACCCGGCGATGAGGCGCAGGGTGGTCGTTTTTCCGCACCCGGACGGACCGAGGAGGGCGAGGAGCTCTCCTGCTTCAATCGTCAAGTTGATGCCATCCACGGCGCGAACATCACCGAACGACTTGTGAAGATCCCGCACTTCAAGTTCAGGCATTGATCTTCTCCCCTCCCAATCGATCGATGACTATGAACGAGGCTGCCGTAACTGCGATAAGGACGACCGCCATCGCGCTTGCTGCACCGAACTGGCGCGCCGAAAGCAAGCCGTATACTGCAATCGGAATCGTCGATAGCCCTGGCCGCATGAGGATTATTGTTGCTGACATCTCACCCATGCTGAGAGCAAAGGCAAACACGGCTGCTACCAGGAGGCCCCGCTTGAGAAGGGGAAGCTCGATATCGAGGAAGGCGCGCAGTCGCGATGAGCCAAGCGAACGAGCTGCCTCCACCAACTGGGGATCGAGTCCCTCCAGGATTGGTCGCAGAACGCGAACGACGAATGGGTAGATGAGGACCGCGTGCGCGATGACGATCGCGGCAAGCGTCCCTCCGAGGCGCAGCGGTGGTGCGGAAAGGCCGCGCAAGAGAGCGAATCCGATTGCGACAGAGGAGACAGCAAGCGGGGCCATCAATGCCGCCTCGATAACCCATCTTCCGATAATCCTCCCGCGCACGACGAAGAAGGCGATCATCGTACCTACTAGGAGACTTGCCATCGTCGCCAGCGATCCGATGATGAGGCTAGTGCGCACCGTGGCAAGCGGTGAGGTACCGAGGAACGGGCTGTAGCGCTGCGATAGGAGCTGAGCGTAGTTGGCGATGCTCCAGGACTGGGCGCTACGAAGGGAGTCGATGACGATCGATACGATCGGCCCGAGGAAGAAGATTCCCACCAGAAGAACGTACAAGGCGATTAGCACCTTTCCTGCACTCACTGGCGGTGCAAGGAAGCGGCGTGGCGATAACCGCCTCGATCCCTGCGTGGGGATGGCTAGGCGACCCTCGGCCCGCAGGTAGAGGTACGTGAAGAAGAGGGAGATCGTCATCTCTACCAGGATCAGTGCTGCGCCGTGGTTGTAGTCGAGGAGCGTGCGCACAAGGGTGTAGATTCCCACTTCTATCGTCGCGTAGCGCGCCCCTCCCAGGGTGAGGACAATGGGAAAGGAGAGGAAGGTGAACACGAACACGAGTGCAGAGCTCGATAGTATTGCCGGCATCAGACGGGGAAGGGTGATCCCGATGAATCGTCGCAGCCTCCCAGCGCCGAGTGACACCGCCGCCTCATCGATCGATGGGTCGAAGCCCTCCCAGGACGCGCTCACCACGCGCATGACAATGGGGGCGTTGTAGAACGCGTGCGCAAGGACAATTCCCGTGAGCGAATAGAGGATGCGAAGCGGTGGTCTCGATAAGCCAAATAGACAGATCAACGCCCGATTGAGGTAGCCGCTGTTGCCGAAGAAGAGGATGAATCCCAACGCGACCACGATCGCCGGCAGGACGAACGGGATTACGGTCAGCGAACGGATCGTCCGCTTTCCTGGAAAATCGTAGTGTGCGAGGATGTACGCTCCTACAAGGCCGATCCCCAGGCTCAACAGGGTGCTGTACGCTGCCTGCACGATGGTGAACCAGATCAGGTGCACGTAGTACGGATCAGAGATAACACTCGTCAACGCTGACAGGCTCCACCCGCTCGCACTCCTGAACGCGCCTGTAAGCACTAGCGCCAACGGGTAGTAGAAGACGAGCGCGAGGAGCGCGGCCAGTGCAAGCAAGAGAAGATATCCGCCGCGGGTCACGGTCGTGTGATCACCGTCTCCCAAGCGTGCAACCATTCATCCATTCTTTCTCCAACGATATCAAGTGGAAGCGAAAGCGGCGCCTGTGGAACGATCGCGTACTCCTGAAACGCAGGCGGAAGCTTGGCGTTGCTGTTTGCCGGGAACATGATCTCGGTCGTCGGGATCAACTCCTGGATCTCGCGAGACAGGAGGAGGTCGATGAACTCCTTTGCCAGCGTTTCGTGGTGCGTCCCCTGAACCACCCCAATCCCGTACACGGTACGGTATCCCTCTTCACCGGGGGCATACGCTCGGTAACGCAGTGGATCGCCAGAAATGGCAGCGTAGGCGGTGTCGGTGGAGAAGCTGACTAGAAGCGGAGCCTCGCCGTGGGTCAACAGGCTCCACCCCTCGCCCCAGCCCTGGGTGATTGTGAGGAGCGTATCGTGTATCGAGCGCCAGAAGTCAAGATACTTGTCCTCACCGAAGTGGGCGATCGTCCACAACAGGAATGAGAATCCCGTTGAAGACGTGCGTGCGTCCTCACAAATCAGTTGCCTCGCGTAAGCCGGGTCGGCAAGGTCTTCAAGGGTCGCCGGTGGGGACTGGGTGGAAAACGCTTGCGTGTCGTAGGTAAGCGTGATGTAACCGTACTCGTATGGGACGAACCCATTCAGGCCTTCGGCCATGAGATCTACAGGAACGGTTGCGATATTCGGCACATCCTCCGCGGTCAACGGCAGGAATAGGTCGTAGTTGGCAATCCGTGGAACGTCGTTTAACTCCGCCATAAACAGGTCGGCATTGTTCGTGCCGGCATCCCGCTCGGCGATTAGGCGTGACAGCGTTGCCTTTCCCCCTCCAGCGGTGATGTACTCTACATCGCAGTCATACTTGTTGGAGAACGCTTCCTTTAGTGCGGCGGCTGGCCCCCAAGAGACGAACGAATCGTACGTGTACACGACGATCTTCTCGCGTGCCGCCAAGAACGGTGAGACGCAGATTACCAAGAATAGCATCAACCACATTGCTCTTTTCATTTTCCTCATCTCCTTCTAGTGTTCGTAGCCACGATCGGGGAGCTTGTCGTTGTCGAGAAGGCGCGTTTCATGTTTGCATACTTTGCCGATCACTGCATAGCGCACACTGGGATCAATCTGCGCGATAAGGCCTTTTGGGACGGTGAACAGAAGTTCGTAATCCTCGCCGGTAAACAGAACGGCATCGCGTAGCGTCTCTC
>CAZQUT010000080.1:1369-5149 GCA_964596555.1 uncultured Thermotogae bacterium | reverse complement strand
TATGGAATTCGTGAACCACAGAAGCGTGTCGAGCGGTATTTGCGCTTGTTCGAGCTGTGGAATCGCCGAGACGACCTCGCCGGAACGCTCTCTAAGGGGATGCGCCAGAAGCTCGCCATCGCACGCGCTCTCTTGCACGAGCCGCAGATTCTATTCCTCGATGAGCCTACAGCAAGCCTCGACCCGGAGGCAGCCAAGGTAGTGCGTGACCTGATAGAGACCCTGAGCACGAAGGAACGCACGATCTTCCTGTGCACGCACAACTTAGATGAGGCCGAGCGGCTCTGCGACCGTGTTGCCCTGTTCAAGACGAAACTCATTACCGTCGGAAAGCCCCAAGTGCTGAAGGAACAGATGTACGGACGAAAGACGGTGATCCATCTCGTCGATCCGGCCCCGGGAATCGAGCAAGCGGTCGATCTCCCCTTTGTCAAGAAGGTCGAACGAGTGGATGATGCCCTCGTCTTCTCACTCACAGATCCGGAGACGGAGAACCCTGTCCTCGTTAAACGGCTCGTAGAGCTAGGTGCAAGTGTGCAGTACGTAAACGAGCTCAAGGTATCCCTTGAGGACCTGTACCTCGACATGATGGAGGGGAACGATGTCGCGAATTAGCGTGATCCTACTGAAGGAATGGCGTGAGTCACTGCACAACAAGATGATCCTGTTCGGTGCAATCTTTCTGCCACTATTCATGGTCGGGGCGGCCACGGTTATGGTCTACCAAGGACGAGGGATCGACGTTCCGGGGGTGCAGATCGCCTTGTTTAACACGGCATTGATGTACTTTCTCATCCTGCCGGCGATCATTCCGCTGGCGATCGCCGCCTACTCGATCATCGGCGAGAAGGAACAGGGGAGCCTGGAACCGCTCCTCGCTACGCCGATCTCCGACCTTGAGCTTTTCTTGGGGAAGGCACTTGCCAGCGTGATCCCTGCGCTGGTTCTCACTTGGGCAAGCTTCGGCCTCTTCCTCGGCATCTCAATCCCGCTCGTCGGCGGGATTCCGCCGCACGTCCTCACCGCGCCGTGGATAGCCGCCATTTTCGGGCTGTCGCCGCTCCTCTCTCTGTTCTCGGTCGGGGTTACGCTCCTTGTTTCCTCGCGGGCTACCGACGCCCGCGCCGCGTATCAGATCTCAAGCCTCGCCATCATCCCCGCGATCGTCCCACTCATCATCTACACAAGCAGAAAAACACTCGTTAGCCTGTGGCTCGTCGGGTTAGAGGGGATCGTGTTGTTCGTCGCGAGCATTATAGTGCTATACTTTGCCATCAGGGTTTTTCGTCGGGAACAGATTCTGACGCGCTGGAAGTAGAAGTAGCGAGGGGGTAGCAATGGAAAAGACAATTCTGATAGCACTGGCGGTCATTGGGGCGATTCTCTTCTTCGGCCTTGTTGCACCACAGCCGCAGGCACCACCAACAGTAGAGCAAGGACAGCTGATCGACAGCGGACAGTTCGTCGTCGAGCAGGCGGGACAACAGATAATCGATGAGCAGTATACGCTCTTCTTTTCCGCGGCAGAGGGGTACATGCTCCTCTCCCAAGAGACAATGTCGGTGAGCGGCCAGAACATCACCCTCGCTCAGCAATACGAGTTTGACCGTGACTTTGTTCCCGTGCTCTATCACTTGGCAGCGGATACTCCTTCCGGATCGCAGATCATCTCCGCACAGATGGGAATCAAGGGTCTACACATGGAGACCCGCGTTGGCACTGCGCAACAGCAGGCCGATATCCCGGGTAAGGACACGGTGATTCTCGACAATAACCTGATCAGCCACTATGTCGTCCTCTTCCTTGCCCTGCAAGCAGGGGCGATCCCAACCCAGTTCACCGCCGCTATACCGCAGGCGTTGCTCTCGCTCCCGGCGAAGATCGATGATCCGGTGCAGATCACCTTCACATCCGGCGACAAGAGCTACGACGGGCAGCGTTATGACCTTCACCTCGGAGACTTGGTGATCATTATGCTTAGCTACCAGGGAAAATTGGTCGGGGTAATCAACGATGCCCAAGGGGTACACGCGTACAACGCGCAGTCCTTCCCGAGTGGAATCACACTCCCTGGAGTGCCCGCTCCAGAACCGGCAACTGAGGGTGTCATGGAGAAGGACGTGACCTTTGCAAGCGGCAATCTTACCCTCGCCGGAACCCTCACCCTGCCCGCCGGTGCCGATGGACCGGTCCCCGGCGTTCTGTTCATCGCTGGATCGGGGCCGGTCGACCGTGATGAGAATGTGCCCGGTATGAAGACCGACGTCTTTCGCCAGCTCGCGGCGTCCCTTGCTAGGGTCGGAATCGGATCGCTCCGTTACGACAAGCGCGGAGTGGGGAAGAGCGAAGGTGTATTCGCCAATGTGTCAATGGAGGATCTCCTTGCCGATGCACGTGCTGCGTTGACTAGTCTTGAAGGATCCGAGGGGATCGATCCGCAACAGACGTTTCTCCTCGGACACAGCGAGGGAGGAATCCTTGCCCCGATCATCGCCACGGAAACTACCGGCTTGAACGGAGTCGTGCTCCTCGCGGCGCCGGCTCATTCACTCGATTGGATCATCCGTGGGCAGATCGAGCAGGTGAACCGTGATGCGGGAAAGAGTGAGGATCAAGTGCAGACAGCGCTGGCACAGGAAGATCAGTACCTCGATTTCGTGCGTAACAGTAACGGTGATTGGTCCGATTACACCTTCGAGCAGCTCGTGGAGGCGATGCCCTGGCTCACGGACGTGAAGTTCATCGAGCTCAAGATGCTCTCCCTGTCCTGGCTACGCCAGCACTTCCACCACGATCCAATCGAGACGATCAAGAACGTGACTTGTCCGGTGCTTATCATTCAGGGAGAGAAGGATTATCAGGTGCCAGCAGGCGAGGCCGATCTTCTCTCTGCGGCACTCGGAGCGGGGAACACAGACGTTACCATCGATAAGATCCCTGATCTCAACCACCTCATGCGCCATCACCCGGAAGAGCCGAATCTCACGTACCGCCACCTGGGTGAGCCGGTCGACGGCAGGGTGACCGAGGAGATCACAACCTGGATCACAGAGCACGTTGCCAAGTAGCAACCTGACATCGAAGAAGGAAGTCGCCGCGCTGTTACAGGAAGCGGGAATACACCCAAGCAAGCGGCTGGGGCAAAGCTTCCTCATCAACCGTGCCGTACTCAATTCGATTGTCAATGAGGTAAGGAAGGCTCAACCCCGCGAGATCGTGGAGATCGGCGCGGGGTTGGGGACGGTCACACATGAGCTGGCAGGAATGGCCGACCATATTGTTGCCGTCGAGCTCGACCGGAGGCTCGCAGCAATCCTCGCACGGACCGTCGGACAGCAGGGAAACGTTGAGATTCGCCGTCAGGACTTCCTCTCGTTTTCGTTTGCTGAGGAGTTCGCAGACAGGAAGGCGTTCGTGGTTGGGAACATTCCCTATCGCATCACCGCCCCGATCTTGAAACACCTCGTCAAACAGCGAGAGCACATCTCATCAGCGCTCCTGCTCACGCAACAAGAAGTGGCGGCAAAGATCGCGCACAGCCCAGGCAAGGATGGGACATCGCTCGGCGTATTGGTGCAGTCCTACGCGGATGTGAAGCTACTGCGCAGCGTGCCACGAGGTTCCTTCTTTCCCGTCCCTGAGGTTGACTCCACGCTATGGTCAGTCTCCTTTCTGAATGCACCACGATTCAAAGCAAACGCGGAAGCGTTCTTCGCCGTCGTGCGCGCGGTGTATGGTAAACGCCGGAAAATGATCCGCAGTGCCCTACGCGATCTCTTC
>CAZQUT010000080.1:0-1269 GCA_964596555.1 uncultured Thermotogae bacterium | reverse complement strand
CGCCCGACGCTGCGCGCGCGCAGTTTATGAAAGCTGCGCACCGCGTCGACTCGCTTGACCGCGTCCCTAATCGCCTCGATCTCAGCGGCGGATAGCGATCCTTCCAGCAGCTCATGCAGCACATCACGCACAGTCTTCACGCCAACGGCGACGACCATCGCGCCTACCACGATACCGGCAATCTGGTCGGCATGTCCCCAGCCAATAAGCCCACCGATCCCTCCAAACAGAACCGCCACCGAGGAGAGCGCGTCGGAACGATGATGCCAGGCATTGGCATGCAAGGCCGTGCTCTGCAGACGTCTGGCGACGCGGATCGTACGTCGGTAGACCCACTCCTTGCTGAAGATGGAGGCTATTGCCACGATGATGATGGGAATGCCGGGATAGCTCACGCGATCCGCATACAATGCCGATCCCGCACCCCAGGCGATATACATGCCCACCAAGACCAGAGAAGCGGCGACCGCTCCACCAGCCAGCGTCTCATAGCGACCGTGCCCGTACGGGTGACTGGAGTCGGCAGGCCTCCCCGCCAACCTAATCCCGCCGACCACCACAAGGTCGGTCGCAATATCAGACCCGGAATGGATGCCGTCAGCGATAAGAGCAATCGAGCCGGTGAGTATCCCCACAAAGAGCTTGGCGAGGACCAATACGACATTAACCAGCATGCCGACCAGCGTCACGCCAACGCCAGAGTCAAAGTGCGGTTGAGTCTTGCCCGAATGGATGTTCATGAGAGCTATTCTACGCCGCGAAATCACCACGGACAACCGTCAACGGTAAGATCTGCGCCAATAGAAAGGTCATGTAGTGCTATCGTTTCAGAACGGCGAGACACCACAGCTTGACGGAAGGAACTCACTGGCCCATGAATCTATCGCTACGCTCGTACTCGACGCTGACACCGCGTTCGGTGAGGCTCTGTATGTCGGCCATCGCCTGGGAGCCGGGCATAAAATCAAGATAGTTGTACCGCACATCGATAGAACCACCCGGACCAAGTCCACCGGCATTACTGTTTTCAATAAGTGGTGAAAGATCACTGATTCGGTTGTGAGACAGTCCAAGGCCGTGAAGACAAATGAGGCCCCCAAGTGGCGAGATGTTGCTGATCTGGTTGTCATTGAGAGATAGGACCCGCAGATTACTGAGAGGCCCCAGGGATGCGATACTGCTGATCTGGTTGTCTTCAAGATCAAGCTGTTCCAAGCTAACGAGGGCTACCAGTGGGGAGATATCGACGATCCCGTTAGTCCCAAGATC
>CAZQUT010000079.1:3419-5205 GCA_964596555.1 uncultured Thermotogae bacterium | reverse complement strand
AAGTTCGAGAGGAAATCGGTCGTGATCCGCTCGTGGCGGAACGATGGGTGAGAGACGATCTCCTGCGCAAATGACCTTGTCGTCTTAATTCCTCGCACGCGAAAGCGTTCCAGCGCAGTGTACATGCGGATACAGGCCTCTTCCCTATCCTCTCCCCACGAGATCACCTTAGCCAGCAGCGAGTCGTAGTAGGGGACGACCTCCATACCGTTGTACAGGTGCGTGTCCAAGCGAATGCCAAATCCGTTCGGAAGCTCATCAATCGTCACCCTCCCCGCTGAGGGAAGGAACCCATGCATCGGATCCTCGGCATTGATGCGACATTCCAACGCGTGCCCACGAATCTCGATCTCTTCTTGTGTAAATCGAAGTTCATCACCGGAGGCAATGCGAATCTGCTCCTTGACCAGGTTCACGCCAGAGACCACTTCGCTCACCGAGTGCTCCACCTGAATGCGTGCATTCATCTCGATGAAGTAAAACTGATCATTGGAATCCAGGACGAACTCCACCGTTCCCGCGTTGCGGTAGCCAACGGCACGTGCCGCGGCAATCGCCGAAGCATGAAGAGCCCCGCGTGTCGCATCATCAAGGTGCGATGCAGGCGATTCCTCGATAAGTTTTTGATGGCGCCGCTGTACCGAGCACTCCCTTTCGCCAAAGTGAACCACATTCCCGTGCGCATCGGCGAGAATCTGCACCTCGATGTGTCGTGGACTCTCCACCGCCCGTTCCAGGTATAGACTGCCATTGCCGCACGCAGACTTCGCCTCGGCGCGCGCGGCGAGGACTGCGCTTTCAAGCGCATCGGGGTCGGGAACGAGGCGCATTCCTCGCCCTCCTCCTCCGTAGACCGCCTTCACCAACAGCGGATAGCCGATGCGCTCCCCCGCCGTGGCAACATCTTCGTTCTCGTGAACTGCCTCGCCAGGAAGGACAGGAACTCCGGCCGCGGCGACCGCTTCCCTGGCGGCAAGCTTGTTTCCAAGAAGGGCCATCACTTCACGCGGCGGCCCAATGAAGACGAGCCCTTGATCCTCGCACACTTCGACAAAATCGGGGTTTTCCGCCAGGAATCCGTAGCCGGGATGGATCGCCTGCGCACCGGACAGCTCGGCTGCGCTAATGATAGCGGGGATGGATAGATAGCTCTTTGCCGGATCGGCCGGACCGATGCACAGCCGCTCGCCAGCGAGGTTCAAGTAAGGCATATCTTTGTCGGCCTGAGAGAAGACGGCGACGGTGTCGATGGAGAGCTCACGACACGCTTCAAGCACACGCAGGGCAATCTCCCCCCGATTGGCGATCAACACCTTGTGAAACGTCATGTTCGTTCTAGTAGCAACAGCGGCTGACCGTACTGCACAGGATCTCCGTCTTCTACGAGAATCTTCTTTATCCGAGCGGAGGACTCGGCTTTGATCTCGTTCATCACCTTCATGGCATCGATGATACAGACCGTGTCCCCAGGTGAGACCTCAATACCCTCAGTGACGAACGGGTCATCCTCCGGGCTGGGACGAGAGTAGAATGTGCCCAACAGCGGGGCGGTAATGACATCGGCGGTATCGTTCTCCCCCGCCTCCACGCCATGCAACGCCGGTTCGCCCTCAGGACTCGACGGTCGAACACTCCCGTCTCGCCGGACAGTGATCCTCTTATCTGCGTTCCAGACCGTAATCTCAGTGAGACCCTCTTCCTTCAATAAATGGATGATTTGCTGAAGCTCTTCTAGATCCACTTCGTCGCCTCCCAGAATCGTCACAGCATTTTACCCCCCAGTTCA
>CAZQUT010000079.1:0-3319 GCA_964596555.1 uncultured Thermotogae bacterium | reverse complement strand
GAAACGACAAGGAGCCTTTTTCTTGCAATCACGAACGTTACTCCTATACTTTCCTATCGTGAGGTGAGTATTACCGTGTCAATAGGCGCACAGATTGCGCTGCTTGTCTTTTTCATTGTCTGTTCAGCATATTTCTCTAGCGCAGAGACTGCGATTACATCGCTTGATGAGGGACGTCTGCACTATCTGGTTAAGACGCACAGGAAGAGGAGGCGTGGCCTGTCGCTTCTGCTCGATGAGCCGAACGACATGATCACCGCACTTCTCATCTTAAACAACCTGACTAACGTCGCCGCCAGTTCATTGATGACGCTTCTTGCCGTGCGTGTGGTCGGCCACGGTCTTCCGTCCTATCAGGCAGGCCTTCTGGCAACCGGGGTAATGACTGTATCGGTCCTCATCTTTGGCGAGATAACGCCGAAGAACTTCGCCAAGAACAACGCCGAGCGCTTCACCCTGGCCACTATCAATCAGATCTATCTATTCACTCGCGTACTGCGTCCATTCATCTTCGTCTTTCGTCGCATTGCCTCCATGATCATGCGCATGTTCGGGGAGGACCTTGCACAAGAAGAACCGCTCGCCGTCAGCGATGAACAGATTGAAACACTGATCGACGCTAGCGAGGAGAGCGGGCTGATCGATGTGCAGGATGGTGAAATGATCCGCCGCATCCTCGACTTCGACGAGATAACCGCCGAGCAGGTAATGGTCCCACGCATGGATGTGCAATCGATCGAGGTGCGAACGTCGCCGCGACGGGCGCGGGAGATCGTTGCCGAAGACGGACACTCCCGCTTTCCTGTGTACGCCAAAGTACCAGATAACGTGGTGGGAACGCTGTACGCCAAGGACCTCCTCGCGGAAGTGGACAACCCGCAGATGAGCCTACACAGTCTCCTCCGCCCGATCTACTACGCACCGACGACGAAGCCGATCAACATTCTGTTGCGCGAGTTTCAGCGCGAGCGGGTGCACATGGCGGTAGTGATCGACGAGTTCGGGGGAATGGCGGGAATTGTCACTCTGGAGGACATCATCGAAGAGATCGTCGGCGAGATCGAGGACGAGTACGATAGCCCGGCAATACTTATCAAGCGCATATCGCTAGACGAAGCACTGGTGAGTGGAGAAGTATCCGTACACGACCTAAATCGCACCATGGATATCGATCTACCGGAGGACGAAGGAGTGACCATTACCGGTCTTCTCCTGCACCGCCTCGAAGCGATGCCCAATGTGGGAGATGAGGTACGCGTGGGGCCGGTTGTGCTCACCGTGAAAGAAACAACCGAACGAGAGATCACAACCGTGAGTATCCTAGTGGATCGCGACCAGGAAGAAGAAGAAGCATAGAAAAGGGGACTGTCCCCTTTTAATTGGGAGGAGAAGATGAACAAGGGGTTGCGTATCGTCAGCGTGTTTCTAGGATTTGCGATTCTCCTTGCTGGCCTTGCCATCGGTGGGGTTGCCGCAAGCTACGATCTATCGGTGAAGATCGATCTCGATGAACAGACGATCCAAGGGTATGAAGATGTCACGTGTACACCATCGGGGGGCAGTCTCTACTTTCTGCTCCTTGCCAACCTCAATCGCGAGCAAAATCCTTACGGGAGCGAGAGGACAATCGATGCTAGTTATCCATCTGGCTTTGAACCATCATCGACGACGATCGATCGTGTAGAGACAGTCCAGAGCGGTAGTTCCGCGACTGTGCCCTTCCGTCTCCTCTCCATCCCGCCTGCTTGGCAAACTTATTCTCTGGAAGAAAGCGTCCTTGCAGTCGATCTTGCGGGGAATGATTCGGTGACACTGCGAGTGCACTTCACAACACACGTTCCCCGCATGACTTTCGGCGATCAGGGGATCGATCGTGGAGTCCTCACCTGGCGCTTCGGTTGGAATCCGATCCTCCTTCCGCCCGATCAGGCATGGAAAGAGGAGGAAGGAACGCTTCTACCTCCGAGCGACGACTTCCCGCTTGAGATACCGGCGGCCAACTACTCAGCGCAGATAACGGTCCCCACGGATGTCACCCTCGCCTGTGGATCGGACCATAGTGAAACCATTGCCCCATCCGTCGATGAAGCAGCAGAAGAAGTCACTTACCGTGTGTCAAACGACACCCCGACGCGGACAATCGCAATCGCCGCGGCGAAGGACTACAAGCGTTTTGCCCTCGACGAGCTCGCGATCCCAATCGAGGTCTACTACCTCCCCGGCCACGACGAAACGGCACGCCTATTCGCAACGTACGCCCGCGATATCCTGAAGCATTACGTCACGCGGTACGGCCCGTATCCACGAGCACGGTTGACCATCGTCGAGAATCCGAACCGAAATGGCCTGTCGATGGCTGCCGACGGGATCGTCTGGTTATCTGATCTCTTCTTCACCTATCGCAACGTCACTCTCCCCGGGGTTCTCAATCGCCTGAGTGAGTTCGTCCTTGCACACGAGATTGCGCATCAGTGGTGGGGAATCGGCGTGGGTGTTGATCTGAACGCGGAGAACTGGCTCTCCGAGGGGATGGCACAATACCTATCGATCACCTACTTCGAGGAAAAATACGGAGAGTTCGGACCAAATCTGTTCGACACGTCGGGCAATGGCCTGTTGGAGAGCTTTGTGGCCTCACAGTTTGGGTTTATGAATCTGCGCGAACATCAGGTCGAGCTACCATACATCGAGCAGGTCGAGCAAGAGTTTGATGAGGCAATCATCAAGCCGCAGACCGATGTCAAGTACGACAACGCCACCGCCGTTCGCCTGTACGACAAGGGATACCTCGTTGCTCGCGCCATTGCCTCGGCGATCGGAAGGGACAAGTTCCAACAGGGATTACACGACGCCGCGGGGCAGTACATGCACAAGCAGATTACGCTTGCGGATTATCAGAAGGTGATGGAAGAGGCAGCAGGAAGATCGCTATCGCCGCTCTTCGATGCCTGGCTGCGCGATGAGACGACCGTCGACTACAGCGTTGAGATCCTCTCCCGCACGCGCGATGGCGACAAGCACGATACGACTGTTCAGGTAACGCGCAACGGAGGCACCGCTCAGCCGGTGGTCGTCGAGGCATTCATGGACAAAGGGGAGACGCTGCGCAAGGAATGGGATGGGAAGGATGACACGGCTACGATCACCTTCACCACCGTCGATCGCGTCAATCGCGTGACAATCGATCCCGATCACCTCCTCCCCGACCGCGATCGCCTGAACAACAACGATCCGGTGAAGTTCATCACCATCACTGGCACGAATGCCTTCCCGCTCGACGCATACATCCTCCACCCCGACCCCATATCCCAGGGGATAA
>CAZQUT010000078.1:2976-5243 GCA_964596555.1 uncultured Thermotogae bacterium | reverse complement strand
CGTAGCGATAGCGCAAGTAGTAAGGGACAACCAGGTCTTTCCCCCTGAGGATCGGAGAGACGAGGCGGTCTATCCAATCGGGCCTGATGCTTGTTAGATCCCCATCCACCAACGCGACGGCCTTCGCGTTGCGTTTCTGTGCGACTTTGAAGATCGTTCTGACCGCGCTTCCCTTGCCAAGCTTGCCTTCCTCGGTTACCACCATCTTCTCACACCGCGTCTCTGTTTTCGAAGCGACATCCCGCGTCCCATCGGTGGAGAACCCATCCGATACAACGATCAGCCCATGCCGATCGGGAAAGAACTGTGCCAGACCCTTGTCAACTTCCTCCAGTACACCGCCAATCGTGTCGGCGCAGTTCCTGGTTGAAACTCCAACTACAATATCCGTTTCATTTGTTGTCATGAATTCCTCCACTCTGTCGTCGTGTCTCGCTTGTAGAAAGACCCAAAAGAATGCCCTGTAGACTCTTCTCTAAGCTCTCCAGACTGTAGAACTGCTTACCCAATCTGAGGTTGTGTTCTGCCATCTCCTCTCGTGCAGGACGATCCGTAAGGGCAATGATTGCCTGTTCTGCTGCACTATGTATGGTCTCTTTGTCGACAGTAACCAAGCCCAAGTTATCCCTTCCCGTCACCTCACTACCTAAGGAAATAGTGTCGAAACCCCTCTTCTTGATGTCCGACTGGAATACCGGGTATTCAAAAAGAACAACGGGAAGTCTGGCACGAATCGCTTCCAGGAATTGATTACCCCACCCCTCGTAAAGGGAGGGATAGCTGACGAGATCGGCGAAGACATAACAGTCCCACAGGGAGTAAATCTTCCTCGCGTCTTCAAGCGCTCGCTCGGATCTGACCAGGTCAGAGATGACCAGAAGCTCCACGCCCGCCCGCGTTGCTTTCTCCTGGAGGCGATTCAGATAGTCCTTTTTGGGGTCCTCGGAGTACCCCGCAAGGACAAGAACGATCCGATCCTCTTTTCCAAATCTCCGCCCGTCGTACAACCCCCTCTGCGCAATCTGATCACGGTACATGGGCTGACCGAGCTTCTCCACCAGGTCGATCGCCAGTTCGATACCCTTGCGACTCACAATCCTAGTCCCCTGCAGGACAAGAAGGTCATTCTCTCCCACTCCGATCTCCGATCGGAAATCTCGATTGTAGTCGTCGACTTGCCAATCAGGGCCCGAGAAATCAAACACATTGGGGACGACCGTTGAGGAGATACCACGCCGTTTCAACAGTTCATCCCTCGCGAAGCTGTTGATCACCACATGGCTGATCAGTGGATCCACTGGGGGCAGGTATTGATCGATGATCCGCTGTGCCTCTGAACATGTAGCGCGCATCCCGCGGAACTTTTCCCAGTGGAAGTCGTGGTTGTGGCCGATCGCCGGGATGCGCAGATCGCGCACGACGCGCGTGAACGCCACCGACGCCGCCGGGTTCGCCCCGATTGACCAGATGTTGTTTGGAATGAGGAGATCGATCGACTCATCGGCTATGAATTCCCGCAACTGCGCTTCAATCCGGTCGGCAAAAGAGAGGATGTCGCGCTCCAGTGCCGCTCCATCCGGGTAATCACTCAGCTCATAGAACGTGTTCTTGGCCATTCGCTGTACATCTTCGCGGTGATGGTACAGCTCCTCGATCAGGTAGCCGTCGCTCGTCCCCAGATCACCCCCGCACAGGTAGACGCTGTGTCCCATCCTCTCCAGGGCTAGCCTCCACTTGTCTATCTCCAGAGAGACGCCGTCCGTTCCACCAACCTTGTAATGGCAAAGCCCAATAGTGGCCATAATCATTCCTTGTACTTACTTACCGTGTGCTGTTTCCGCCTGATGTAATTCCTCAGCCCTTCACGCCGCCCGCGGTGAGCCCTTCCGTCAGAAATCGTTCCAGAGCGAGAAAGAGGATCACCACCGGTATCGTCATCACGGTTGAAGCGGCCATGACAACTTGTGGACGGGGGGTGGGATTGTTAAAGATCATGCTAATCTTGATCGGCATCGTAAACATCTCACTACTATTCAGGAACACGAGAGCGTACAGGAACTCATTCCAGGCGATCATGAACGTATAGATGGAAACGGAGACCAACGCGGGAATCGATAGGGGCAATGTGATCCGCCAGATGACGCCCGACCTGCTGCATCCGTCGATCAGGCCGGCCTGCTCAATCTCGGCGGGGATCGTACGGAAGTAGTTGGCCAGCATGTACAGTGCCACGGGCAAGGTCTGTGCCAAGTACGTAACGATCAGTA
>CAZQUT010000078.1:0-2876 GCA_964596555.1 uncultured Thermotogae bacterium | reverse complement strand
AGAGCACTGGGCGCATAGACGGCTTCGCGGCTGCCAATCTCCGCATAAGTCTTGAACGACGAGCTGACCATCCAATAGAAAGGGAACAGGATGCTGGTGAGAAAGAAAGTCAAGATCAACGCAAAGATGAAACGGGGCCAAGTAATCGAGCGTGCCAGGCGATCGATCAGATTCAAGCGTTCGTTCTTCGAAGATCTTGGGGAGCGATCGTTCGTCATGAATGACTCCTTTACCCTTTTTCTCGCATTATGGTACGCGCATACACCAGCATGAAGGCCCCCAGGATGACCAGCAGGATCATGGCGTTGGCAGCGCCTTTGCCAAAGTTGAATGCCCTAAAGCTAAACTGATAAGTAAGTACAGGTAAGACGTTGGTTCCAAAGCCTCCCCCGGTCAGCAGGAAGATGTCATCGAACTTGTTAAAGGTCCAAATCAACCGAAGGAGAAAGACAGCGCCCAGAACATACCTCAATTCAGGGATGGTGATATTTCGGAACTTAGCCCAGCCATTGGCACCATCCACGCTGGCCGCCTCGTACATGGTCCTATCGATCGCCTGAAGTCGAGCCAATATCATCAACATGGCAAACGGAAAATAGCGCCACGCAGTAAAGATGATCACCAATACCAGAGCGAGACCGCGCGTAGCAAGATACGCTCTTGGAGCATCAATCATACCCAGCCGCATCAATAGATCGTTCAGCACCCCAGACGGGCGCGGATCGAGGATCCAGCGCCAGACGAACGCCACGCTGACGATCGGCGCGATATAGGGGAATAGGAAGATGGCGCGTAGCGTTCCCCGACCACGGAAAGGTCGGTTGAGTAACAACGCTGCTATCAGACCAAGAAGCACGGTGACAAACGTAGAGACGAATGAATATACAATACTAGTGACCGCCGCTCCCCATACACGTAAGTTTTGATACTTGAACGCGAAATCGTTGACTACATGGCGATAGTTGTCCCAACCCACGAATGGCGCATGAAAGACATCGTTCAGGTTTCGCAGGGTAACGTCGTGGAAGCTTATCCACACACTAAAAATAGCGGGGAAGAGGACCAATCCAAAGACGATCAGAGCCGTGGGGGAGATTAGCATCCAGGCGAGGCGTGATTCCCGGGCCTGAAGTGAGTTCCACTGACCTGCCGTAGACAATAATCCCTTCACAGCTCTCGCCATACCATGAAATTCGACCTCCCGATCCACAAGCAAACGAGCCTTTTACGCTGAGAAGTGCATCTCAAAGGTGGAGCTAAATGGGGACGCGACGGTACGCCGCGTCCCCAGAGATTCGTTAGTATTTGCTCCTACCGGCGTTCGGCCAACATTGCCTCAACCTGTCCCTGCAGCCACGCGGCAGCGGTCTCTGGTGTCATGATCCCTTCCAGAGCGATGTTGCTGATGGCTTGTGAGATTAGCAGACGCCCTTCGATATCGCCGATCACGGCTCGCTCCACCGGGTCGTAGTCCGGTCGGAAGAGCCACCGCTGCATCGTTTCGAAGCCATTGGCGATCTGATCGAGCGTATCACTCGAGTAGTAAGCGAAGAACGGGCTAAGATCCTTCCAGCCATCCACCGCACTCGCCAACACGGGAATCTTCCCGAAGGGGGAAAGGGAAAGAACATCGATGTAGCCCTCGGTCAGGAAGTACTCGACGACCTTCTGTGCAGCGGGGTCCGCACCCTTCATGATCCCAAGGGTAACCAGCTGCCCGTACGTAGCAGAGCCGTTGGGTCCGACCATCTTCGGTGCAAAGCCGGTCTTGAGCGGCAGGTCTTCTACGACAATTTGGATCTTGTCGCCGCTCGCCATGCCGGAACCTTCCACCAGGTCGTCCATGATGTAGGTGCTGTAGAAAAGCATCCCGGATTGATCAAGCTCGTAGGCCTCACGTGCCCCACGCCAGTACTGCGGCCCAGGGATCGCGGCACGCTGCAGGTCGGTATAGAATCGCAATGCGGCGATCATCTCCGGCGTATTCATTGTAGCTTTTCCATCCGCATCAAACGGCCAGGCATCGTTGGATATTGCTACCTGTTCGAAGACCTGATGCGGGTAGTTCTGACCCGGATCTGTACCGAGGCCCAAAGCGTAAAGTAGGTTCCCTGTTCCAGGGAGCACGTCAGCCGCTGCATTGATGTCGGCCCAGGAGACCGGCGGAGTAAGGCCTGCTTCCTTGAACAGATCAGCACGATACCAGATGGCCTGAATCCAGCCGTCGTAAGGAATCGCTGCATACTTACCGGTCGCAGGATCGAGCACCATTGCCAACGGGCCAGCGCGGAAGTCACTCTTCCCGATGCTGGCGATTGTAGCTTCAGCGGCGTCTTCATCCATTATCCCATCAGCAGCAAAGACCGCCACGCGCTCTATCCCCATGCGGACGATGTCTGGCAGATCATTAGCGGCCATCGCAGTGGCGATCCGTTGGCTAACATCAGCCTCTTGGATAGGTATGATCTGCAGTTCGATCCCTGGGTTCTCGGCCATGAAGCGTGCCGCCACTGCTTCGTAGACGGCGACACGATCGGGCTCGTTGTCAGTTGTCCAGAACTCCACCACTGTCTTGTCAGCTGCATAAACACCAACTGCTACAATTAGGAGCAGGCCAATCAAGATCCCATAAAGCAATCCCTTCTTCATTTTTCTCCCTCCTTGTTTTACGTGTTCCGCGTGCAACAACAACAAAGCGACTGGCGTACGATAGGTCGGTCACCTCCAACACAAGCAGTAAATTTGTTATAACAAATATAGCACTTGAGACCTGCAATGTCAAGAGGTGCAGTATCATGGAGAGCGACGAGAATCTGACAGAGCTAGGTTGGCTGCTTCTATGAGAATATTGCCCGTAAGACATCGCGTGTCTTTTC
>CAZQUT010000077.1:0-5331 GCA_964596555.1 uncultured Thermotogae bacterium | reverse complement strand
TGACTCCGAGGGGAGACGCTCAATCCGATACGTTCTGAGGGACCCGGTGCGTGCAGGCATATGCTGGCACCCGTGGGAGTACAAATGGTCGAGTGATCGATGGCGCGCACACACCGGGACAAATCGATCTTCATCTCGACCAATTAGGAGTAGATTTCTACGTCGGCAACTGCACAAGTGGATGATGGCTCCGAAGGGATCGGGATTCTTGCACGTACGGCGTGAGATGCAATCGATAATCGAGCCAGTCATTGTGAGTTGGGGCTACAAGAGCGAGAAACCCGGACCCTCGCGGTTGATCGACTACGTTGAGTGGCAAGGGACAAGCGATATCTCGGCCTTCCTCTCCGTGCCCGCGACAATCAAGTTCATGCGCGCTCATACCTGGGACAAAGTGCAGTCAAGCTGTCATGATCTCCTGCAAGGCTTCCGCCAGGCGATGACCGATGTCACTGATCTGCCGCCGATCACTCCCGATTCTACAGACTGGTACGCACAGATGGCCGCATTCCCCCTTCCCACGTGTGACGACGAAGGCCTGCAAAGAGCACTGTACGAACAGTTTCACGTGGAAGTGCCGATCACATCGTGGAACGGTCATTCATTCATCCGCGTCTCCGTGCAGGCATACAACGATCGTGACGATCTGGAAACGCTGACCGCAGGTCTCAGGAACCTCCTTCCCATGTATCGCAATCCATGCTGAGTATGAATAACGAGAAACGTTTAGCTCCCAGAAAGCCTCTGTATATCGAAGGTGGCTACAATAAAGATCCCTTATCATTTCGAGTGGGTAGTGACTTCTAATTTGGGTTCGCGGAGGACAGATCCCAAAGAGCATTCACCACGAAGAGCACGAGGGACACGAAAAATGGAATTCGATGAGTGGCTGACTCAGACAAGAGAGGAAAGTGCGTCCAGGATTGTTGAAGTCAATCTATCCGCAGTGCCTCTGACTCCTTCGTGCTCTTCGTGTCCTTCGTGGTGGAATAATTCTGTGCCTTTGCGAGAGTTTTATCGCTTCACCCTTTCTTTCTAGCTACGCAATAAGAAGTAGCCCGAGAGGGACAATCCTCTCGGGCCCTGAAGATCGTCTTTATAGATTACTTGACGGCCTGTGCAGCGTTCACCCGCCCGCGACCGTACCACTGGTCGCGACCGGGTTTTCCAAGGTCATCGGCGCTCTGCCTAAGGACTTTCTCGACCTGACTCGGGGTCAGGCGATGCCCGTTCGCCTCAATGATCAACGCGGCAACCCCGGATACATGCGGCGTAGCCATGCTCGTCCCACACATCCATCCCCAACCATCGGGGAAGGTGCTGAAGACCATATCGAGCGCCCAACCATCTCCAGGATAGATGTTGAAATCGACGTTTCCACCGGGGGCAGCATAGTCGATCGCGCTCCCGTAGTTGGTGTAGAACGCCGGGGTATCGAGGTCTACCGTAGGATCGAACCCCCAGCCTAACGGTCCCGTTGCCGAGATCGATAGGATTCGTCCACAATCGGAGGGGACGTGGAGAAGCCCTGCATCACCGGTGAAGTCGATGGAGTCATTGCCGGCAGAACCGACCACGAACGATCCGTTGCTCCAGATGTAGTTGATCACGCGGGTGAGCAGCGTGACCAGAGCAGCAACCTCGTTCGCCCCCACCTTTTCCCCGTCCTCGGTCCAGAAACCGCTCCGTGGGAGGTAGGCCCCGATGCTCATGCTGATCACATCGGCCCCGATAGCGTTGGCGTAGAGCATCCCGTCGATGACCCAACTGAACGCTCCGCTGCCCGCACTATCGAGGACCTTCACCGCGACGATCTCGGCATTCGGTGCCACACCAATCGATCCGTAGGCGTTGTCCGCGGCAGCGACGATCCCAGCCACATGCGTCCCGTGTCCATCTTCGTCGTCAATATACGCCTCATAGGGAACAAACGAAGTGGAGAGCGCCTTGTTCAGGTTGGGCTCAAGGTCGGGGTGAGAGGCGTCGATTCCTGTATCGAGGATCGCTACCCGCACCCCAGCACCGGTGTAGCCAGCGTCCCAAGCGCCGGGAGCATCGATCGCATACATGCTCCACTGGTACGCGTTGTAGAACCATTCATCATCCCCGATGCTCTGCGTGGTCACTCCGCCCTGCACCGGCCCGGCCTGATCGGCAGGCAGGACCATCTTGTAGTCCTCGCCCGGGAGCCAGTTCAGCTTCACATCGGGAAGCACGTACTTCACTCCGGCTGCATTCGATATGTCCGAGACAAATGATGAGGCCTGCGCGGTAGCAAGTACTGTCCCCACCTGGGCGTACTTCGTCTTCACTTGCCCGCCGGCGCTCGCTACCAGACTATCGATGTTACTGGGAAGGTGATTTGCGTTGAATACGACTAAGTAGTTCTTTCCCGCATGATTCGCCGCCATCGGTTTGAGCGCATCCTTAGGGGCAAGGAACGTGTCGCACCCGGAAATGAACAAGCCTATCAATACCGCTACGACCAGCAATAACCCTATCTTCTTGTACATCACACCTCCTCAGTGCTTGCACGGCAAATTGATGCCGGAAATTTCTCTTATGCAATTCAGCATACTGCAAACAATTTAATAAGACAACACCACCAATGTGAAGCCACCCAACGCGGGACATCCGTTGACACTCGCGTTACTATCAGGTAGCCTTCTCTCCTAAACTGCGGGCAAGGAGAGGAACAAAATAAAGATCTGTTCTTATCTCGAAGTGCGAGGACTGGTCAATCAATCGGGGATTGGTGCTGCCACGCGCAATACCATGTGTGCTCTGAAAGAACAGGGTGTCGAGGTGACGACCGACCCCAAGGACGTGTACGATCTTCTGCACCTGCAGTGGATCGGGCCCCGTTCGCTTCACTATGCACAACTTGCGCACAAGCACGGCCGACCGGTGGCCCTCACCGTGCACACGACGCCCGACCTGATCGAGGGTGCGTTCACAATGTCGCGTGCGCTCGTGTCACCATACCGTCGGTATCTGCGCTGGTTCGTGCACCACGTGGATCTGCTGATCACTCCATCGCGACAGGCTGCCGAGGCCCTGCAGTCACTTGCGCCCGAAAAGCCTGTTCATGTCTTCTCGGGGGGGATTGATCTTGATCGTTTCTCCTTCGATGAGACGACTCGCGAGAGATACAGAAGGGAGCACGACCTTAGCCGTCCAACCGTCCTTGCCGTCGGACAGGTGATCCCGAGGAAGGGAGTAGAGACATTCTTTTCCGTTGCCCGCATCCTTCCAGAGGTTGACTTCCTATGGATTGGGCCGCGGGTAAGTCCGATTCTCTTTTATAACCCTCACTTTAATAGAATCTTGCGTAACTGCCCGATAAACGTTCGCTTCCTCGGGTTTGAACCCCACATCGAACGGGCGTATTGTGGCTGCGATCTTTTCTTTCATCCCTCGCACTCAGAGTCATTGGGCCTGGTGATACTGGAAGCAGCGGCAGTTGGCCTTCCACTCGTCGTGCGCAAGCTTCCTGTCTATCGCGACTGGCTAAAAGACGGCGCCAACTGCCTGATGGGCGAGTCTCCACAAGAGTTTGCTGCCGCGATTTCCGCATTCGTGTCCAATCAGGCACCATCCATCTCCAGCCTGGAGATTGCCAAGTGCCACTCATTGCACACGGTCGGCCACGACCTCATCGCTGCATACGAGGAGGTCCTCAGATGAGTGAGCGAGTGTTCGTGATAGGTCTCGATGGAGTAGGCTTCCCACTTATTAAGCCATGGCTTGAAGCGGGGTATCTCCCTTACCTGCAAGAGCTGTTCTCGGAAGGAGCATCGGGAAAACTGACGAGCACGATCCCCCCGCTCACCGGCCCGGCGTGGGCCACCTTTCAGACCGGCGTCAACCCCGGCAAACACGGAATCCTCGGCTGGACGAAGCGACGCGGGTATAGCATCAGTGTCGTGAACGGAGGCGACATCCGCTACCCCACACTGTGGGAACTGGCAAGCGAGAACGATCGTCGAGTCGTCAGTATCGGCCTTCCCATGACCTACCCACCGCGAGTGGTAAACGGCGTAATCATACCCGGGATGCTTACGCCCAAGAGCGACAAGGCACCGTCTTATCCCGGCGAGGCCTACGCTGAGCTTCACGCGGCCGTCCCCGGATACCGTTTCTTCCCCGAGTGCTCACACTTGCTCACCCTAAAAGGAAAGGTGGCGTCGCTGCGTGCCAGTGTGCGCGGTCGGACCGACGCAGCAGAGTACTTCCTCAAGAAAGACGACTGGGACCTACTGATGATTCACTTTCAGACGACCGACAAGGCACAGCATGACCTGTGGGGAGTGAAGAAGAACGAGCCTCTTCTTGAAGTATTCAGGGAGGTCGATCGCAGCGTCGGTCGCCTCGTCGAGCGGGCGAAGCACGCCAACGCAACGGTGATCGTCCTCTCCGATCACGGGATGGGGCCGCAAGATTACACGTTTTCCATCAATACTTGGCTGATGCGCGAGGGCTATCTAAAGCTCAAGAAAGGAGCTGGAAAGCGCGTTAAGGAGGGGCTATTCCTCTTGGGACTCACGCAGCGACGCTTGGCACTGTTGGGTGAGTTCATCTATCCACTCGCCTATCGGCTCGGCGCTGTTGACTCCTTCTTCGATGCTGTCGGCGACAGTTGGCTAGCACGACTGATCAATAAGCTCTTCCTGTCACTTGATGACATCGACTGGCAGAGGACGCTAGCTTATTCGCACGCTGATGTTGGCCACATTCGCCTCAACCGTCGCGGGCGCGAGCCGAGTGGGATCGTAAGCGATTTACAGGCTGAACCACTCATTACTGAATTAGTGGAGAAGCTGCGCGCAGTGGTGAACCCATACACACAGGAGCCTCTATGCACTGACGTGATGCGCCGCGAGGAGATCTACAAAGGAGGTATGCTCAAAGAGGCGCCGGAGATCGTCTTCCTCCCGCGCAATTTGCGCACACTGGGAAGTGGTGCATCGGGATTCTACTCAAACCGCTTGTTCGATCGTGCGCTAATGCGCGGAAACCACCGTATGCAAGGAGTCATCAGCGCAAGTGGAGAGCCGTTCCGCCCGCACTTCGAGATACACAATGCGTGCCTCGTTGACCTTGCAGCAAACATCCTCTACCTGCTCGACTGTCCAATCCCTACCTACATGGACGGCACACTGTGGAAAGAGGCTCTTACGTCGGAGATGTTGGCTTCCCAACCACCGCGTTACACTGAACAGGAGCCACCGGAGGATATGGAAGAAAAAGCACGGGACCTTGAACAGGAGGAGGAACTTCAGCGCAGGTTGAAGGGGCTCGGGTACCTCAACTGAGGTTGTATCCCATATC
>CAZQUT010000076.1:0-5333 GCA_964596555.1 uncultured Thermotogae bacterium | reverse complement strand
ATGATGAGTCAACTGGATGTGAAGCCTGGCTGCATCGTAGTGAATGAACGTCGGAGACCCCGGTGGAGTACGACTCCACGGGGCAGGCAAGCTCCGACGCTACGCAATAGCCAATACGGCATCTCACATTGAGTAGGATGTTTCAGGCTGGTGGAAGGCATGCCGACAAACGTTGAGATAAAGGCTGTGGTAGCGGATCTTCCTGCTCTTAGAGAGCGAGTGGAGAGGATCAGTGGTATACCTGGCGAGGAGATCTATCAGGAAGACACGTTCTTTGTCGTCCCGCAGGGCAGGCTGAAGCTGAGGGTCTTCTCCCTGGAGCACGGCGAGCTGATCTACTACGAGCGCACCGACGGACGCGATCCGAAGCCGTCTCATTACTTGATATCGAGGACCTCGGAGCCGGAGTCTCTACTCGATCTGCTCGCGGCGAGCCTGGGTATCGCTGGGCACGTGAGAAAGCATCGGACGTTGTACATGATCGGCAACACCCGTGTTCACTTGGACGAGGTGGAACATCTGGGCACGTACATGGAGCTGGAGGTCGTCCTTTCCGCAGGGGAATTGCCGAAAGACGGCAAGGAGACTGCGCGAAAGCTTATGGACGAGTTGCATATCGATCCCTCCGATTTGGTCCGAGGAGCGTACGTCGATCTAATAAACGCGACAAAGAAAGCAGAGATAGGAGGTGATCAGTAAGTCAGGCGATAGATCGAGTGTGTGGTCGCCTGCAACGAGCTATGAAATACCTTCCATTTGCTGAACCGGGGAAGGCTCCACTTCCCGAGCGGATGCGGCCGAGCGACCTCGATGAAGTTGTTGGCCAGGGCAAGATCCTTGGCACGGGCGGGCCGCTGCGCACGTTGATTGAGCGGGGGGACTACCGATCGCTTCTCTTCTGGGGACCTCCCGGAAGCGGTAAAACGACGGTGGGGCAGATCATCTCCCGTCGCTCAGGAGCCGAGTTTGTTCACCTTTCGGCGGCCCTGTCTGGGGTGAAAGAGGTAAAGGCGGTCCTTGAACACTCGCGCGAGAGCTTCGAACTGGGAGGCAAGAGGGATCTCCTCTTCCTCGATGAGATTCACCGCTTCACGCGCAATCAGCAGGATGTCCTCCTGTCGTACCTCGAAGCGGGAAGCATTATCTTCATCGGGGCGACGACGGAGAACCCATCCTTTACGCTTAATGCCGCTCTCCTGTCGCGCTGCCAGCTGTTTGTCTTCTCTTCACTCTCTTCCGAAGAGATCAGCGGTCTCGTGAAGCGGGCGATCGATGATGAGAAGGGGCTTGGAGGCCGATTCAAGATTACCGCTGAGGCAGAGCGGGCAATCATCGCTCTTTCCGATGGTGACGCACGGCGAGCGCTGACCACGATCGAACTCGTGGCGTCGATCGCGACTGGCGAGATGATTGATGTACCCCTCGTCGAGCGAGCAGTGCAGCGCAAGGGGCTAAACTACGATCGCAGTGGGGAAGAACACTACAACCTGATATCTGCGCTTCACAAGTCAATACGCAACTCCGATCCCGACGCAGCTCTGTATTGGTTGGCGCGGATGGTCGAAGGGGGAGAGGACCCACGCTACATCGCGCGGCGTTTGATTCGCGTAGCAAGCGAGGATGTTGGCCTTGCCGATCCACAGGGGCTGCAGATTGCACTAACGGCGAGGGAAGCGGTGGACGCGATTGGCTCGCCGGAGTGCGACTTGGCGCTAGCCCAAGCCGCCGTGTACTTGGCGTGTGCCCCGAAGAGCAACGCCCTTTACGTGGGATTGACAGCGGCGCGTGAGGACGTGCGCAATCTTCCCACGCAGCCTGTTCCCCTTCACCTGCGCAATGCCCCCACTAATATGATGAAGGACCTCTCCTACGGTAAGGGTTACAAGTACGCACATGATTACGAGGAGGGGATAGCGCAAATGGAGTGCCTCCCGCCATCACTTTCTGGCAGGATCTACTATCGCCCCACCAAAAGGGGTGATGAGAAGACTCTGGGCGAGAGGCTAGACAAAATCAAAGGTAGAGACGGGCAACAAGAACCCTAGGTAGCCGCAAGCGGCTATTCATAAACAGACTATAGAAAACACAATGAAATTACTTTCTTTTCTTCTCTTCGCGATCGAGATACTGAATGATCGCTTCTACAACCAGGTAATTGATGGAGCGCTCCTGGGAACGGGAAAGTTTCATCAGTCTATCCACGGGGCGCTTGTCCATCTTGCTCTTGGGAATGTAGATGGATAAGGTATTCACTCTGTTGACCATATTGTCTTATTCACCTCCTTTCACACCCATTAAGTATACTGGAATAAGCATCGACTGACAAGAGGGTGTTTCTAAAGAAAAGCATGCAAGAGAGAGTAGATAATCGGACTATTCGTGTACAGATGTTAATCTCAGGGTGCGTACAAGGCGTATTCTACCGTGCATCAACGCAGGACAAGGCGCGCACGCTTGGCTTATCGGGGTGGGTGTGCAACCTTCCCGACGGGCGGGTGGAGATCGTTGCCCAAGGGAACCCACATGATGTGCAGGCACTCATCATGTGGGCTCATACGGGTCCGCCGCTGGCTCAGGTTAGCGACGTGGCCGTCAGTTGGGAAGAGCCGTGTACGGGAGAGACCGGATTTTGTGTACGCTAAGCATGGTCATGCCGTGCTGTACTTGTAGCGTTTGATGTCCATCTTTACGCTCTTCTCAAACGGTTCGTCCACGAGTGTTATCACGTCTCTGTACTTGATGCGCTTGAATGGGGCCAGGTTTTCGTTATGAACCTTGATCTCCTCCCACAGGTAGTCGATCGCCTGCTCGGGGGTCGTTATGCCCTTTTCCTTAAGATCAGCCCATTTCGGGTAGATCTTTATGGCAACTGCGGGTGTGCCTTGACGATCGGCCTCGTAGACAAGCAGTTCGTCGATCCCCGTGATCCTGGAGAGTTCCCACTCCAACTCTTCGGGGTACACGTTCTTCCCCGTCTCAAGCACAATCACGTTCTTCGCCCTGCCGGAGAGGATCACTCGATCGCCCTCCATCCGCCCGAGGTCGCCGGTGTGGAACCAACCTTCTTCATCGATCACCTCGGCGGTTGCCGCCTCGTTCTTGTAGTAGCCAGCCATGATGTTTGGCCCACGGGCGATGATCTCGCCTATCCCAGATGCATCGGGCTTATCGATGCGCAGTTCCACGTTCTCGAACGTTACCATTCCCGGTTGGGTGGTGAACCGTTCGCACATCGCCAGAACGGGTGCGGTCTCTGTCAAGCCATAGCCTTCCATCACTCCGATTCCCATCCCGCGAAATCCGTTTGCCACTTCGCGGCTGAACGGTGCGCCACCGGAAGCGAAGTAGCGGAAATCCTTCCCAAATAGCTTCTTGCTGACCAGTTTTCCCATCAGCTTAGGGGAGAGTTTATAGATTGTCTTCTTCAGCAGGCTGCCCTCGATTGATGTCATCACCTTGCTGTACAGCACGTTATACAGCTTGGGCACGCCAAGGAGGATCGTCGGGCGAGCCTTGGTCATCACGGTGGTCAAATTCCGGTCGACCGGTGCATAGGTCGATGTCGATCCGCCGATGATTGGGACAAGGAGTGAAACGGTGAGTCCGTAGATGTGATGCCACGCTACGATCGTGAGGAAATTGTCGCTCTCTGAAATATCAGCCACCTTGGCTCCGGTGAGAGCATTCGACGAGATGTTGCGGTGGAGAAGCATCGCTCCCTTGGCGTTCCCGGTCGTTCCAGATGTGTACATCAGAACTGCCATATCATCCGGTGTTACGTCTGCTTCGGGGAGAACCTTCTTCCCGAGAAGGAGCTTGTCGAGGAAGTATACGTCGTCACTCTTCGGTCGATCCATGGAGATGAGAATCAGGTCAGATAGTCTGTTGCTCTTAATGGTTTGTAGATCATCGATCTTCAGTCCGGAGACAACGGCTCCCTTGACTTCCGCCTCGACGAGGATGCGCTCGATCTCGCCCTGTTGCAGATCTGGATCGAGCGGGACAACGGTGGCTCCGCATCTGAGTATTGCAAAGAACGCTGTTGCCCATGCGACACGGGGCTTGGAGATGAGTGCCACCTTGTCTCCCTTCTTGACTCCAAGCTCATCCAGAGCCATCGCCAAGCGGCCTGCCATCTCGCCAAGACGAGTGTAAGATATCTCGTTTAAGACAAGTTGGATTCCACGACCGTGTTTCCTCTCCTTTGGGATCAGCATGCGCAGTGCGATCTTCTCGCCATGTGCGGCAACAGCCTCATTGAATAACTCGTTAATCGTCGGATACATGGTTACCTCCCTTGTACAGGTGGCGCTTGATGTCCATCGTGCTCGTCTTTGGGAATGATTCATCGACGAGGATGACGTCCTCCTTGCGACGGATGCGTTTGTGCGGGGCAAGTCTCCCTTGACGCACCTTGATCGCATCCCAGATGGTGCGCAACGGATCATCTGTGTGTCCGTCCTTCTCGAGCGCCTCATTGTTGGGATAGATCATCGCTTGCACTACTTCCTGCCCGTTTAACTTGCCACCGCGGACGAGGACCTCTTCGACGTATGGGATGCGGGACAGTTCCCACTCCACCTCTTCCGGATAAACGTTCTTTCCGCTCTCCAGGACGATCACGTGCTTGGCGCGTCCTTTAAGGTAGATCTCGCCATCGCTGTCGATCATCGCTAGATCGCCGGTGTGGAACCATCCCTCATCATCGATCACTTCGCTTGTTGCCCCGTGGTTTGCGTAGTAGCCTTGCATTACGATCGGTCCGCTGATGAGGAGCTCGCCGACGCCATCCGGTCGAACATCGAGGAGCTTGGCATTGCTCCCTGGAATGGGGGCACCGACTGAGCCTGCCTTGCGAGAGAAAGGATCGCAGAAGCAGACGACGGGCGACGTCTCGGTGAGTCCGTACCCTTCGAGGAGACCGATCCCCAGCCTGCGGAATCCGAGGGCGACCTTAGGGTCGAGCGGTGCGGAGCCGGAGATAAAGAAGCGCAACTTCCCATCGGTCAGAGACTGCTTGACCTTCTTTCCGACGACGCGGGGAGCGATGGCCAGGCTGATCCGTCCGACGAGCGTGGAGCAGATTTGCGCTAGTAGCTTCTCATACATCGCATGGTACAGCTTGGGGACACCGGTGAAGATGGTGACACCGTTATTCTTCATGAGCTGAGCGATTGAGCGGTAGTCGTCCGTGTACATGGCGAGTGCGCCGGTGTACATGGGGACG
The DNA here is from genome assembly GCA_964596555.1 of uncultured Thermotogae bacterium. Taxonomy (GTDB): domain Bacteria; phylum Bipolaricaulota; class Bipolaricaulia; order UBA7950; family UBA9294; genus M55B144. The sequence goes on along the minus strand of CAZQUT010000076.1, from coordinate 106 downwards.
AGGAGTGCCGTCGTTAGGCCGAGGATGTGGTGCCAGGGGGCGATCGACAGGAAGGCATCCTGTTCTGTGATCGGCATTACTTTGATGCACCCTTCGATGTCGGCGG
>CAZQUT010000075.1:0-5359 GCA_964596555.1 uncultured Thermotogae bacterium | reverse complement strand
GTGAAGCAAGGCATGGCGGAGAAGGAATCATCGAAGGTGCCATCAGAGGATGCCCAGTAATAGGTGAGCGGGCCACACTCGGGATCGGTGGCCACTGCGTGCAGGATGCACGCTGTGCCCTCCTTCATCGAGAACCCTGGACCGAGTTCGACGATCGGGGCTGCATTCAGGTTGCGCACGTGAATTGTCATGCTATCTTCCGTGCTCGCTCCGCACTCATCGATGACCGTCAGCATGAGGACGATGTCCTCGCCATCGCACGCGCCGGTGAGCGGTGCGGTGTACACCGGATTGAGGAGCATGGGATTGTTCAGCTCGCCTTTCCCGCAAGCGACACTCCAGTGGTACTTGAGCGTTCCGCCATCCGGATCGGACGCGGTTGCGCAGAGCTGGATCGTCGTCCCTTCATCAATAATCATGTCATTGCCCACATTGATGATCGCCGCATGGTTGACATTGTTGATGTGCAGGACGAAGGAATCTGTCCCCTGTGCACCGCAGTTGTCGGTCGCGACAAGAGTAATGCAGACATTCTGTCCAGCACAGCAATCGACCATCGGTGCCGTATACACCGGATTAAGGCTAGTTGGGTCATCGAACGATCCAAGATCAGCGCTCCACAACACACTGCACACGCCGCAGTCGCCGTCGCTGTCAGTAGCGGTTCCATGCAACTGAATGGAAGAGCACTCATCGACTGACTTCATCGCTGGCGGGCACCAGATAGGGGCTGGCGATACCGGCGGCGCTGGTCTTGGACACACTGAACATGGAACAGGAGGCACACATGGCGCGCAGCAGTCGCCCTGCATTACCTTGCCCTGCCACAGCATATCGTCCGTGCCATCGGTATACAGGAGATTCAACCCGTCTCCACCGAGGAGTTTGTCGCATCCGGGGCCACCGGAGAGGACGTCATCTCCAGCTTCTCCCTCGATGGAATCATTCCCCGCATCTCCACACAGATGATCGTCGTCGTTCCCGCCAAAGATTACGTCATCGCCGGTTCCACCGCTGATGATGTCACACCCGTTCATCCCCTCGATGATGTCATTGCCGTCTCCTCCAATGAGGATGTCGTTACCATCGAGACCGATGATGAAATCATCGCCACCAAGACCGAAGATGAGATCGTTGCCGGCAGTTCCGTACAACCTGTCGCTTCCCTCGGTTCCGTAGATGACGTTTGTTATTCCCATTGCGGCGTACTCAGCTGGGATCACACTTTGTACCGGTTCAACCGCGGTCGCCGCAGTGAGTGCGGCCAACAGATCCTGCGCTTGACTGACTTGGTAGTAGCTACCACCTGTTGCCTGCGCCATTCCGGTCAATGATTCCCGCACTGCCGGATCCACATCGAGGCCGATGACGTGTAACACTGCAGGGGGATCCATCGCAGCGAGCATCTGCGCAACAACGAGAGGGTCTCCCCCACACGTCTCTTCTCCATCACTCACAAGGATTATCGTGTGATCACCGGGTGCGAGCGCTAGGGCAGTCGAGGCCTGCACGAGCACATCTGCTAGCGGTGTTAACCCACGTGCTTCTATCGCATCGATGGCGGCGATCATGTCAGCACGAACCACATCATCGAACGGGCGAATCCGGAAGAGGGGATCGATATCCTGACAACTTGCATCCCTATCTCCCTTCCCGACCCGATGTCCAAACAGGTATAAGCCGACATCCGTCTCGCTTGGAAGCGTCTGCCACAGATCAACAAGCGCCGCCTTGGCGGCGTCGAGCCGCGATCCGTTATCAAGCTCCTTATTCATGCTGTTTGACGCATCGAGAATGAAGACGATGCTCTGAGTAGCCCCGAGAGCGGCCACCGAAAATACGAGCGTCCCCAGTAGTACCAGGGCGGTTAGAAGCCACGTTTTGCTATGCATTATTACCTCCTCAGTTCTTGCCTCATACACGACGTCTATCATACCAGAAGAAGGGTGCGAATTTCCGTGACTAAAATCACAATTGGCTGCTGTATTGGTGTCGGATGTCCCGGTTTATCGGAAGCTGCGTTCCGATTCCAACCACCCGAGCAACTCACGTCGCTTCTGGGTGGGGATCAATGCACGCACTCTTCCGTCCTTAGCCGCGCCACAGCCGAGGACATCACCACGGTAGGAGATGGCAACATAACCATCGTCAATTGTGTGGGCAATAGGTTGCCCAAGGAGAAGCTGCTGGAGGATAGCGATATCCTCTACTTCCATCCGCGCAGCGACTATCCGATCGCCCAAGAGGCAGAGGAAGGCGGTCGTTGGCTTGAATCCGCGTGGCATGCGGCGTAGGATGCGCATCCCCGCGGGACGGCTCGACGCTATTCCTGTTGGAGTTGGCGCACTCGTCGCCCAGATCTCGCCTCCTCCTCGTTCGACAAAGCTAAGGTCCTTGAGCGCCTCCCGCACAACGCCGAAACGCGAAGAGAAGAAAGAGGTAACCTCCTCATGCAGGTCTTCGTATGTGGGCAATGAATCCTCCTCCGCTATCGATGTGGTGGGGATATATCCGCACGCATCGCGAGACTTCAGGAGCGTATTCCTCACCGTTCCATCCCGTGATCCCCTCCGACGCACTAAACGGAAGGGCAATGGTGCCAAGGAGCGCATCCCGCTCTGAAAGCAGGTATGAAACAGTTCCCTCGTTCTCTTCGGGAGCAAAGGTACACGTCGAGTAGACCAGTGTCCCTCCCGGCTTCAGTAGGTCGTATGCCCGCAGAATCAGTCGCCGTTGCAGACGAGAAAGACGCGCGATCGTCGATTCCGTTGCTCCATCGCGCAAGGAAGGCTCCTTGCGAATCGTCCCCTCTGCGGAACAGGGAGCGTCAAGAAGAACGCGATCAAAGTGGGTGTGCATCGGGAAGGACTCGCCGCGATAAGACGTCACACTGGCGTTGAGCACACCCAGGCGATTGATGTTTCCCATCAGCGCCGGCTGCCGCTTGCCCACTGGTTCGTTGGCGATGAGCGGCCCGCGATTGCGCATACGGGAGGCAATGTGAGTGCACTTCCCGCCTGGGGCGGCGGCCATGTCGAGGATTGTCTCGCCCGGCTGGGGATCAAGGACACACACAGGAAGCGTCTGCACCGCCTCCTGGATGTAGAACATTCCCAACCAGTGTTCGATCGTTTTGCTGACGCGCGCCGAATCAACGGTGAAGAGGGCATCCGCCCAGGCGATTGGAGAGAGTGAGAACCCCTTGCCCGTCAGGCGCTTATAGACTTCCTCCGACGTTGCACGCAACGTGTTGATTCTAATCGTAAGTGGCAATGGACGAGCGCAAGCGGCAAGGAACTCATCCCAATCTGAAATGATTGCGCGGTAGCCGGCGAGGCCTCTTCCTTCTTTCATGACTTAAGGGTCGCGACCATCGCGTCAAGGGTCATCCAGAGGCCTGGGAAGAGGTCCTCGGTGGCAGCCACGATCATCAGTTCCGTTCGGTGACCGGCAAACGTTGCGACCCTCAGTGCTTCTTTTTTCATCCTACCTGCCAACCTCCAGCCGCTGCGCCAACCAGTGCGGTAACCCGGCGCGATCGATCGCACGCATCACAGCCGCAATATCGTAGGAGACCCGCTCGAAGGTCACGCTTCCCAGGTTACGATCGTGATCGAAATCGATCACTGCGTACGCGGCACGGGGATCGCCGTCGCGCGGCTGCCCCACACTGCCCGGATTAACTAGGTACTTCCCGTCTGGAAGGATATGAAGCTCCTTCTGTGGATCGATCCCTTTCACCTGACCGGAAACACGCATGAACCCACCCTGGATGTGCGAGTGTCCGAAGAAGCCGAGTGGCCGCGAGAGGAGAGCAAGACTCTCCCCAGCGACGAATGGATCGCGCACGTACTCCCACAATGGACCACGCAAGCTGCCGTGAACCATAACAAAATTCTCTTCGGTATGAGTCTGCTCAAGCCCGGCAAGAAACCTCGTCTCGTTGGACGAGAGGATTGCGCGAGTCCAATCTACCGTTGCCCGCGCTTCTTCAGCAAAGCCGTCGATAGGGAAGATGCCTGCCGCGGCAGCGTCGTGATTTCCCTGCACGCAGAGGACATCCATCGTCTGAAGACGAGAGATCACTTCGATTGGCCAGGGAGCGTAGTCAACGAGATCCCCGCAGCAGACGATGCGCTCGACACCACGTTTGGAAAGCGCATCCAAGACCGCTTCTAGTGCAGGTAGGTTTGCATGGACATCAGATATCAGGCCGATGCGCATCATTGCGTGATGCGGGCTCTGACAAGTGAGATGGCCCGTACGGAGACATCGGAACACATCTTCTCAAGCTCGTTTGTCAGTGTCTGGATCCTCTTTATCTCCGCCTCGTCGTGCATGTAGGCGAGGTTGATCCGCACATTTAAGAGAGCGGACTTCACCGATGCCTCGGCGAGGTGTGCAGCCACACCAGCGTCGCTCACGCTTTGCTTCGATCCGAGGGGAGCAAGCACGCAGAGGTGCTCCAGTAGCTCTATCCCCTTCTCTGCCACGCGCTGTGGTACGTTAGTCTCCTTGAGGAGTGCCGTGGCGATCATCGCCGGGCGTCTCTCGTCCTCTCGATTGAGATGGTAGGCATCCATCACGGCGGAGAAGGCCAATTCATCTGCGTCTGCAAGATCAAGGAAGTTCTCCTCCAGTGAGGTGAAATATTGAAGGAGGTTTACCAGATCATCGCTCGGTTTCTTGCTCATCGTGAGACGGCAGACCATGCATCCCAGATCGGCTGCAATCGCTCCAGAAAGCGCGGCCACACTCCCTCCGCCCGGGGTCGCGCTCGAGGAAGCCACGTCCTTCAGGAAACCGTCAATCGTGCGAGAACGCATATTGGGCATCCACTCATCCCTTTTTCGGTTAGCTTCCTGACGCACGAAACTCCTGCGCGCTCGTTTTCTACCTCTCATGCCGATGGCGATCCGCATGATCGTACGTGGTTCCAAAGGGAAAGAAAAGAGGGACAATTGTGTCTCGTTGTCCCCTGGCGCACGCAGCTACTACTCCTTCTTGTCCCCCATGAGTTTGCTCATGTAGACAATTGCCTCACCAACGGTCGAGATCTTCTCCGCATCTTCGTCTGATATCTCTACGGCGAACTCGTCCTCGAACTCCATGATCAGTTCAACCGTGTCCAGGGAGTCCGCTCCAAGATCCTCGACGAAAGACGCCTCGTCGGTCACCTCATCCGGATCGACCATCAGCTGATCAGCGATGATTGCACGTACCTTGCTCGCTATATCATCCATCGTACACAAACCTCCTCCTACTCTATGCTTGATTAGGGAAAGATTCCCCCGTTCACGCCAACAACCTGCCCAGTTATATAGGAAGCCTGGGGAGAAAGCAAGAAGGCAACCACTTG